>JBATDH010000316.1:0-12282 GCA_049663365.1 Albidovulum sp.
GGGCCAGGACCGGCGTATCGACCTGCCCACACTGGGGCTTGCGACGGTCAGGGCCGCCGCCGCCGCCGGATTGGCCGGTATCGCCTGGCAAGCGGGTGGTGTGATCCTGCTCGACCGGCCTGCCATGATCGCCGAGGCGGAAATGACCGGGCTGTTCCTTTGGGCGCGCGAACCATGAGGCTGTTCCTCGTCGCGGGCGAGGCGTCGGGCGATGCGCTCGGGGCGGCGTTGATGGCGGGGCTGAAGGCGCTGTTGCCGGGGGTGGCGTTTCATGGGGTGGGTGGCCCGCTCATGGCGGCGGAAGGGCTGGACAGCCTTTTTGCGATGGAAGAGCTTTCGGTGATGGGATTGGTCGAGGTGCTGCCCAGATACCGCGCCCTGAAGGCGCGGATCGCCGAAACCGCCGCGGCGGTCGGTTCATCGAAACCCGACGCACTCATCACCATCGACAGCCCGGATTTCTGCCTGCGTGTGGCAAAAGCCGCCCGAGCGGCGAACCCCGCGCTCAGGACCATCCATTATGTGGCCCCGACCGTCTGGGCATGGCGACCGGGGCGGGCGGCTAAAATGGCCCCCTTTATCGACCATGTGCTGGCGCTTTTTCCGTTCGAGCCACCCTATATGGAAGCTGCGGGCATGAGTTGCGACTTTGTCGGCCATCCCGTCGTCGCCGAAACCCGCGCCAGCGCCGGTGACGCGGCGGCGTTCCGCGAAACCCATATGATCGGCGCGGATCAACCCTTGCTTTTATGCCTGCCCGGATCGCGCAAGGGCGAGGTCACGCGCCTCGCCCCCCGGTTTGCGCAGGCAATCGTCCGCCTGCGCGACCGTGAACCATCGCTGCGTGTGGTCATCCCCACCGTGCGCGGTGTGGCCCCATTGGTGCGCAAGCTGGCGGCGCAGTGGAAAGTCGCGCCGTTGATTGTTGAATCCCTGCCGGACAAGCGCGCGGCCTTCGCCACTGCCGATCTGGCGCTGGCGGCCTCGGGCACGGTCAGCCTCGAACTGGCGGCGAACCGGGTGCCAATGGTCATCGCCCATGATTTCAACCGTCTGACCTGGTGGATGATGAAACGCGCGGCGCTGATAGATACGGTCACGCTGGTCAATATAGTGTCCGAAACCCGCGCCGTGCCGGAGTTTCTGGGCCCCGCCTGCCGCCCCGGCTCGATCGCCACGGCGCTGGTCAGGTTGATTGATGACAAAGCGTCCCGCAACGCCCAACTGGCCGCAATGGACCTGACCATGGCCCGGCTTGGACAGGGCGGCGAAGCGCCGGGTCTGCGCGCCGCCCGCTCGGTCCTGACTCAGATCGCCGATGCTTCTTCTGTTTAAAAATACCTCCGCCGGAGGCATCCGACACTTGCCGCTATGACCGGCACAAGGTCATTGTCCCCGCCAGATCCAGCCGCCGCCCAATATGCGGCTGCCGCCGGTTTCATAAAACACACAGGCCTGACCGGGGCTGACGCCTTCTTCAGGGTCCAGCAACTCCACCTCGGCCTCATGCGCCGACAAAGGCCTGATCACCGCCGGGCGCGGCGGGTGTGTCGACCGGATACGGACCAAAACCGACCTTTCCGCCAGATCGTCAAAGGCTCCGTCACCGATCCAGTTGATCTCGCGCAGCGGAACGGTGCGGGTTGACAGTGCCTCTTTCGGCCCGACAACCACCTGCCGCATTTCCGGGTCAAGCCGGACGACATAAAGTGGATCACCCAAGCCCCCGATGCCCAGGCCGCGCCTTTGCCCGATCGTATAGTGAATGACCCCGCGGTGATCGCCGATCACGCGGCCCTCCAAATCGACAATCTCTCCCGGATCGGCGGCGCCGGGGCGCAGTTTCTCGATCACGCTGGCATAATTGCCATTGGGCACGAAACAGATATCCTGACTGTCGGGCTTGTCGGCAACGCTAAGCCCGTATTTTGCCGCCAGCGACCGGGTTTCGGCCTTGGAGGCCAGATGGCCCAGCGGAAAGCGCAGGAAATCAAGCTGTTCTTGCTTGGTTGAGAACAGGAAATAGCTCTGGTCACGCGCAGCATCGGCCGCGCAGTGCAATTCGGCTCCACCCGGCCCAACTTTTCGCTGAATATAATGCCCTGTCGCCATGCAGTCGGCGTCCAGATCCTTGGCGGTTGCCAGCAGATCCTTGAATTTCACCCGCTCATTGCAGCGGATGCAAGGCACCGGGGTTGCGCCCGCCAGATAGGCGTCGGCGAATTCGTCGATCACCGCCGCGCGGAACATGTTTTCATAATCGAGCACGTAATGCGGAAAGCCCATGGCTTCGGCCACCCGGCGGGCATCGTGGATATCCTGACCGGCACAGCAAGCGCCCTTTCTGGCCAGCGCGGCGCCGTGATCATAAAGCTGCAAGGTGACCCCCACGACATCATAGCCCTCTTCGGCCAGCATCGCGGCCACAACCGAACTGTCGACACCACCCGACATAGCCACCACAACCCGCGTATCTGCGGGGGACTTGGCCAGACCAAGTGAATTCAGCGGGGGTCTTGCGTCAAGGGGCATACGGGTCTCCGGCGATCACTTGGAATATAGGAAAATACGAACTACTCACAAGGCTTGGTTTCATGGCTCCTTAAGCCTGCTTGGGCAGATTTGCCTCGGGCGAAGATCAAGGGGTGTACCATGTATCTCAAGAAAATCGACGGGCCAAGGGCCGTGACATTGCCGGATGGCTCGATCATGACACGGGCGGATTTGCCGCCTGCCGAAACCCGGCGCTGGGTGGCCAGCCGCAAGGCCCGCGTGGTCAAGGCGGTGGCCTTTGGATTGTTGCCGCTAAAAACCGCGTTGGCGACGTATTCGCTGTCCGAAGAAGAGTTCTTGCTGTGGCAATGTGCCGTTGATCAGCATGGCGAAAAGGGGCTGCGGGTGACGGCAATTCAGAAGTATAAGCAACTTTAGGTTGCAATTCGTGAAAATAACTCCACGGTAACTTGCAGTTAACCATTGTCGGCGAGTGTCATGGTGATCGAGGGATTAACGCGGAGTGCGCCTTATGAGAGTTTTGCTGGTGGAAGACGACCCCACAACATCGCGCAGCATCGAATTGATGCTAACGCATGCCAATCTCAATGTCTATTGTACCGATCTGGGCGAGGAAGGCATCGATCTGGCCAAGCTCTACGATTACGATCTGATTTTGCTGGATCTGAACCTGCCCGACATGAACGGGCATGAGGTGTTGCGTCAGTTGCGTCTTTCCAAGATTGAAACACCGATCCTGATTCTCTCTGGTGCCGACGATACCGAGAATAAAATTCGCGGCTTTGGCTTTGGTGCCGATGATTACATGACCAAGCCCTTCCACCGCGAAGAACTGGTGGCGCGCATCCACGCAATCATCCGCCGGTCCAAGGGACATGCCCAGTCGATCATCAAGACCGGCCTCATAAACGTCAATCTCGACGCCAAGACCGTCGATGTCGACGACCAGACGGTGCACCTGACCGGCAAGGAATATCAAATGCTCGAACTGCTCAGCCTGCGCAAGGGCACCACACTTACCAAGGAAATGTTCCTCAACCATCTTTATGGCGGCATGGATGAGCCGGAACTGAAAATCATCGACGTATTCATCTGCAAACTGCGCAAGAAGCTCGCCGAGGCAACCGGCGGCGAAAACTATATCGAGACAGTCTGGGGGCGCGGCTATGTGCTGCGCGAACCCGCTCTTTCTGGCCTGAACGCCCGAATGGCCGTCGGGGCGTGACCTCTCGCGCCTCAGGATAGTGAGGGGCTGGACCTCCACGAACGGGCACCCTAACACTTCTTAGGGCAGTTTCGCGGAGGCTCCATGTCAGTTTCACCGAAGAACACCGCTGTCGGTCCGGATAATGCCGCCAAGGCCGCAGTTCTGCCAGTGGATGAAATGAACGCTGGCGACGCGGCTATCGAATGGGCCCGCCTGGCCGCAGATGTGGCCCGCGCCAATACCGCCTATCATGCCGAGGATGCCCCCGAGATTTCGGATGCCGACTATGACCGGCTCAAACGCCGCCTTCAGGCGATTGAAGACCGGTTCCCTGACCTTGCCGCTTCTGGCAGCCCCACGGCGCAAATCGGTGCCACCCCGTCCGAAACCTTTGCCAAGGTTGGCCATGAGGTGCGGATGCTCAGCCTCGCCAACGCTTTTGATGCCGAAGAAGTCTCAGATTTCGACGACCGTATCCGCAAATACCTGAACCTAGGGCCGGAAGAGACGCTGGCCTATACCGCCGAACCCAAAATCGACGGGCTGTCGCTGTCGCTGCGCTATGAGGCGGGCAGGCTGGTGCAGGCGGCCACGCGCGGCGACGGGGAAACCGGCGAAAACGTCACTGCCAATGCCCGCACCATCGGCGATATTCCCCAATCCCTGACCGGTGCCCCAGAAATCCTTGAGGTGCGCGGCGAGGTCTATATGGACCACGACGATTTTACCGCATTGAACGCGCGCCAAGCCGACTCAGGGGCGAAAACCTTTGCTAACCCGCGCAATGCCGCTGCCGGATCGCTGCGCCAGTTGGACGCCACCATCACCGCCGCGCGGCCCTTGCGGTTCTTTGCCTATGCCTGGGGTGCGCTCTCCGAACCGCTGGCCGACACCCAGATGGGGGCGATCGAGCGGCTGAAATCCCTGGGTTTTGTCACCAACCCGCTGACCCGGCTTTGCGACGGCCCCGCCGCATTGTTGCGCATCTACTCTGAAATCGAGACCGCCCGCGCCGCACTCGGCTATGATATCGACGGCGTGGTCTACAAGGTCAATGATCTCGCGCTGCAACGCCGCCTGGGGTTTCGCGCCACCACGCCCCGCTGGGCCATCGCCCATAAATTTCCCGCCGAACTGGCCTGGACCTGGCTTCGGTCGATCGACATTCAGGTCGGCCGCACCGGGGCGCTTTCGCCGGTCGCCCGCCTGCATCCGGTCACGGTTGGCGGTGTCGTCGTCGCCAATGCGACGCTGCATAATGAGGATTATATCGCCGGGCGCGATTCCAGGGGCAGCCCGATTCGCGACGGCAAGGACATCAGGGAAGGCGACTGGGTGCAGGTTTACCGCGCCGGTGACGTGATCCCCAAGATCGCCGATGTGGACCTGACGAAGCGGCCCGCGACCGCACAGGTCTATAGCTTTCCCGAAAAATGCCCCGAATGCGGGTCGGATGCGGTACGCGAGGAAGGCGACGCGGTGCGCCGCTGCACCGGCGGTCTCATCTGCCCGGCGCAAGCCATGGAAAAGCTGAAACATTTCGTCTCTCGCGGGGCCTTTGACATCGAAGGTCTGGGTGCTAAGCAGATCGAGATGTTTTTTGCCGACGACACGCTGCCGATCCGCGAACCCGCCGATATCTTTACCCTTGAGGCCCGTGATGCCGCCAATCTGACCAAGCTGAAAAACCGTGATGGCTTTGGCGAAAAATCTGTGAAGAACCTCTTTCAGGCGATTGACGAAAAACGGGAAATTAAACTCAACAAGCTGATCTTCGCCCTTGGAATCCGCCATGTCGGCGAAAGTTCCGCCAATCTGCTGGCGAACCACTATGGCACCTGGGTCGCGTTTGAATCTGCCATGACCAGTGCCGGCATAGGTGAAGGGCTGCAATGGACGGACCTTACCGGCATTGACGGTGTAGGTGATGTTCTCGCCGCCTCGGTGATCAATGCCTTTCATCAACCGGGTGAACGCGCCTCTATCGACCGGCTCGTCGCCCAGCTTGATGTGTTGGAAAGCCGCCGGGTGCGGTCCGATAGCCCTGTCGCGGGCAAAACCATCGTCTTCACCGGCACCCTCGAAAAGATGACCCGCGCCGAGGCGAAATCGCGCGCCGAGGAACTGGGGGCAAAGGTGTCGGGTTCGGTCTCGGCCAAGACCGATCTGGTGGTCGCGGGGCCGGGGGCGGGGTCCAAGGCCAAGGCGGCGGCGGCGCTCGGGGTTGAAACCATCGACGAGGACGCCTGGCTGAGGCTGATCGGCGCATGAGCCGTCCGGCCATCCTTTTTCCGCTTTTCGCGGAACTTGAAACCCTGCCCGGCATCGGAGCCAAGACCGCCCAGCATTTCGCCCAGCTTGGTATTGAACGCCCGCGCGACATGATCTTTACACTGCCCTATGCCGGGGTCGACCGGCGTTTGAAAAAGTCGATCCGTGAGGTGGTAGCCCCCGCCACCGTGACGGTCGAGGTGGAGGTCGGCGCGCATGCGCCCGCCCGCCGCAAGGGCGGCCCCGCGCGGGTTTTTGTGCGCGACGCCGAGATCGAATTCCAGCTCGTCTTCTTTCATGCCAAGGCGGAATACCTGCAAAAACAACTGCCTACGGGACAAAGGCGGATCGTGTCTGGCAAGGTCGAAATCTTTGACGGCATCGCCCAGATCGTCCACCCCGACCATATCCTGCGCGCTGATGAGGCAGGCGATCTGCCCGCGTTTGAGCCGGTCTACCCCTTGACTGCCGGGGTCACGCAAAAACTGATGGCCAAGGCGGCCCAGGGCGCGCTGGCGCGGGTTCCGCCCCTTGTTGACTGGATCGACAGCGCGCTGAAAGCCCGCGAAAACTGGCCTGACTGGGCCGATGCCATCCGCGCCGCCCATACCCCCAAGGGTATGGATCAACTGGCCGCCGAGGCCCCCGCCCGCCAAAGGCTCGCCTATGATGAGCTTTTTGCCCACCAAATGACGCTGGCGCTGGCGCGCGCGTCGATCCGGCGCGGCAAGGGGCGGGCAAGTGTCGCCACCGGCAAGTTGCAGTCCAAGGTGCTGGCGGCGCTGCCCTACCGTCCGACCGATGCCCAGAGACGCACCATGGGTGAAATCGCCGGTGACATGGCTGGTGGCAATCGCATGAGCCGCCTGTTGCAGGGCGATGTCGGGTCGGGCAAGACGTTGGTTGCGTTCATGGCGCTGCTAATCGCGGTCGAGGCGGGCGGGCAGGGGGTGATGATGGCCCCGACCGAAATTCTGGCGCGCCAGCATCTCGACAGCCTGAAACCGCTGGCCGAAAACGCGGGGGTCGTGCTCGAACTGCTGACCGGGCGCGACAAGGGTGGTGAGCGCAGCGCCAAGCTGGCGGCACTGGCGAAAGGCGACATTCATATCCTCGTGGGCACCCATGCGGTTTTTCAAAAAGACGTTCATTTTCATGACCTTCGCCTTGCCATCGTCGATGAGCAGCACCGATTCGGCGTGGCTCAGAGGATGGAGCTGGGGGCCAAGGGGCAGGGTGCCGATGTGCTGGTGATGACCGCCACACCGATCCCGCGTTCGCTCAGTCTGGCGCAATACGGCGACATGGACATCTCTGTGCTCGATGAAAAGCCCGCAGGCCGCCTGCCGGTCAAGACGGCGCTGATTTCGGCAGGCCGCTATGATGAAGTGGTCGCCCATCTGAAAACCGCCATTGCCGATGGGCGGCAGGCATATTGGGTCTGCCCGCTGGTCGAAGAAAGCGAGGCGGTCGATCTGACCGCGGCCGAGGACCGGTTCAAGACGCTGCGTACGACCTTCGGCGAAGGCGTTGTGGGGCTGGTCCATGGCCAATTGCCATCTGCGGAAAAAGACGCGGCCATGGCTGATTTTGCTGCGGGTCGCACCAAGGTTCTGGTGGCCACGACGGTGATCGAGGTCGGGGTCAATGTGCCCAATGCCTCGATCATGGTGATCGAGCGGGCGGAGATTTTCGGGCTGGCCCAGCTTCATCAGTTGCGCGGTCGGGTCGGGCGCGGATCGGCGGCTTCGACCTGCCTGCTGATGTACCAGCCGCCCCTGGCACCCACAGCGGAACGCCGTCTGGCGATCCTGCGCGAAACCGAGGACGGGTTTCGCATCGCTGACGAGGATCTGGCGATTCGCGGTGCGGGTGATCTGATCGGCACCGCCCAATCGGGCCTGCCCCGGTTCCGCATTGCCGATCTGGAGCGTCAGTCGGCATTGATGGCGGTGGCCCAGAGCGACGCGCGCAAACTGCTGGCCGATGATCCGGCACTGGAAAGTTCAAGGGGCAAGGCTGCGCGGGTGCTTTTGTGGCTGATGGAGCAGGATCGGGCGATCAGGCTGATCTCAGTCGGATAAAAGTTCTCATTTAGTTCACTTATGTTCGCAAAAAGTTCTTTACACTTTGAATTGAATATGAGAACAAAGAGGCAACACGATCCACATTGAAAGGGCCGTCCCTTGAAAACAGAACTCAAATCCATCCTTGCCCGTTCCTCTGGAACGCTGGTGCCGGATGCGCTCGGGCTGGCGTCGATTGTTCTGATGCTGATCGTGGCGCTGCATTTGCCAACCTATTTCTAAGTCGCTTCGGTTTCTGCCTCGCGGTTTTCCATCCCGGTCTTGCATCTGTCCCCAGATACTTCACGGCTTCCCCAAGCTCTGGCAACCGGCCCATCGGAAAACGCGCTTCCTGCCGCCGCTGTCGTGATGACAGCGGCGGTTTTTTTAACGCCCGAATGGGTTCAGGCAGCCGCTTCGGCCTGTGCCAAGGCTTCCGCTGTCGCCTCAAGCACCAGCAGAATCGAGGCGTGGCGATTCTTGTAGTCGCGCGCGGGCAGCAACACCTCATAGCCCGCAAAAGGTGGCGACGGCACCGGCCCGTCTGCCTTCAGCATGGCTTTCAGCTCATCGCGGGCGTGTTCTACCTCGGCCCGATCGCGCCCGATCATGGCCGCCCCGGCTATCGCCGCCGAGGCCTGCCCCAGCGCGCAGGCCTTCACGTCCTGGCCATATTCCTTGATCCGACCATCTTTCAGCACAATATCAACGGTCACAGTCGAACCGCATAGGGGCGAGCGCCGCCGCACCGTGGCCGTAGGCGCGGCCAGACGGTCAGTGAAAGGAATATCTGCCGCCAGCGCCAGAATGCGTTTGGAGTACAGCTTGATCAGATCGGTGTCGCTCATGTCTTTCCTCAGGCGGTGCTTGCCCCTAGATAGGGCTGGACGCGACAATATGCAAAGGGCGTGAGATGCGTTTTGACCCGGCCACCCTGACCTATGACGCCAACGGCCTGATCCCGGCTATCGCCCAGGATCACGAGTCGGGCGCGGTGCTGATGCTGGCCTGGATGAATGCCGAGGCAGTGACGCGGACACTGGCCACGGGTCGCGTCACCTATTGGTCGCGCTCGCGGAGCGCATTCTGGGTCAAGGGTGAAACGTCGGGCCATGTGCAGAAACTGATCGAAATGCGCCTTGATTGCGACCGCGACTGCCTGCTGTTGCGGGTCGATCAGACCGGCCCCGCCTGCCACACCAATCGCGTGTCGTGCTTTTACACCAGCATCAGAGACGGGGTCGAGACGGTGATCTCAAACCCGCTTTAAAGCCCGACCATCGCCCTTATATCCGCCGGGCTGGCCCCATCGTCGCGAAATTTGCGGATGGCCCGCGCAACGTCGCGCTTGGCAAGACGTTTGCCTGCCGCGTCGCGGATCAGTTTATGGTGGTGATAGACCGGGGTGGGCAGGCCAAAGAGATGCTGCAAGATCACCTGTATGGCGGTGAATTCGAAAAGGTCTTCGCCGCGGATCACATGGCTGATGGCCTGATCGGCATCGTCAAAGGCCGAGGCGAGGAAATAGGCGACGATGTTGCCGTCCTTTCGACCCAGAACGACATCACCGATCGTCGCCAGCGCCCGAGCGGGGTCGATCGTGATGCGGCCCTCGTGGCGCGGGCCGGTTTCGTCAAATCCGATGGGTTGATTTCGAAGATGGTCGAAGGCCCGCGCAAGATCGAGGCGCAATGCGTCGCCGGGTTGCCGCTCGGCCATTGGCCGGGCCCGGCAAGTGCCGGGATAGGTCGCAAAGGCTACGCCCTCCTGGGGTGCCGAGGCAGCCGCACGAATGTCTGACCGGCTGCACGAACAGGGGTAAAGAAGGTCTTTCTGGGCCAATGTCTCCAACCGCCTGTTGTAGCTGTCGATACGTTCGGATTGCCGCAGGATCGGCCCGTCCCAGTCAAGCCCGAGCCAGCGCAGATCCTCGATGATCAACGCCTCCCATTCGGGTTTGCAGCGGGCAAGGTCGGTATCTTCCATCCGCAGCAAAAATTCTCCACCCGCCGCGCGCGCCCTGTCATGCGCCAGAATGGCCGAATAGGCATGGCCCAGATGCAAGGGGCCGGTCGGAGAGGGGGCAAAGCGGGTTCGCATCAGCTTTGGCCGGCAAGCCATTCTGAAAAAGCGGTTTTTGCGCGGTCGGTATAGGCCTTGTAACGATCCTTGCGGCCCTTGCGTCCGCCCTTGGCGTCAATCGGCGGGAACAGTCCGAAATTGACGTTCATCGGTTGGAATGTCTTGGCCTCCGCCCCGCCAGTGATATGGGTGATCAATGCGCCCATGGCGGTTTCGGGGGGCGGTGGGGCCAGGGTTTGCCCCCGCATCTCGGCCACGGCCAGACGACCGGCCAGCAACCCCATCGCGGCACTTTCAACATAGCCTTCGACGCCGGTGATCTGCCCGGCAAAACGGATATGGGGCCTCGATTTCAACCGCATCTGCGCGTCGAGCAGGGTTGGCGAATTCAGGAAGGTATTGCGGTGTATCCCGCCAAGACGCGCAAAACTGGCATTTCCTAGGCCGGGAATCATCTTTAAAACAGATGTTTGCGCGCCGTACTTCATCTTCGTCTGAAATCCGACGATATTGTAGAGCGTCCCCAGCGCATTGTCGCGGCGCAACTGTACGACCGCATGGGCTTTGACATCCGGCCTGTGGGCGTTGGTCAGCCCCACGGGCTTCATCGGGCCAAAACGCAGGGTTTCGCGGCCGCGTTCGGCCATCACCTCAATGGGCAGGCAGCCGTCGAAATATCCCGCTGTTTCGCCTTCGTGAAATTCGGTTTTTTCGGCTGCCAGCAGCGCGTCGATAAACGCCTCATATTCGTCCCGGTTCATCGGACAGTTCATATAGGCGGTCTGTTCTTCGACCGTGTCGCCCTTGTCATAGCGCGACTGCATCCAGGCCACCGACATATCGACGCTGTCGGCATAGACGATGGGGGCGATGGCGTCGAAAAAAGCCAGCGCCTCAGTCCCGGTTTCGGCGCGAATTGAATTGGCCAGATTGCCCGAAGTCAGCGGGCCGGTGGCAATGATCCAGTGGCCGGAAGACGGCAATTCGACAACCTCTTCCCCGGAAACGGAAATCAGTGGATGCGCGCGTAACCGTGCAGTGACCGACCGTGCAAAAGGGTCACGGTCAACGGCCAACGCGCCCCCGGCAGGCAAGCGGTGGCGGGCCGCCATCTCCATGATCAGCCCGTCCGCCGCGCGCATTTCCCAATGCAGCAGTCCCACGGCATTGCGTTCATCATCGTCCGACCGGAAGGAATTGGAACAGACCATTTCGGCCAGGTCGCCGGTGCGGTGGGCAAAAGTGCCAACCTTTGGCCGCATCTCGTGGATGACAACACTCACGCCTGCCTCGGCCGCCTGCCAGGCGGCTTCGCAACCGGCCATGCCGCCACCGACGATATGAAGAGCCTCGCCCATAGGCGCGGCTTAGGCCATGCCGGTCGGATTGAAAAGACCCCGCAGGCGGCAGGGTCAGATCAATGGTCAGAAATCTGTGGCGGCATCCATCTCGCTTAGATAGCCCTGCTCGCGTATGTGGTATTTGGCCTCGCGCCTTTCGGCTTCGGTCATTGTCGTCCTGGGCGCTGCCACCGCATCTTTGGTACGAAGCAGGGCGACGATATTTCCGATGATTGTGGAAACTTGAATTGGCTGGCGGATGGCACCGTCGTGATGCGTTGTGTTGATATCCAGTTGGCTCATGTTCAGTCCTCCGAGTGGTTGTTCCACCGGCACGCACCAGGAATGTCACGCGCCGCCTTTTATCCCCTAGGTTGAGAGCATCGTCCGCAAATCCTTTATTTTCAGTTAAAGGTTAGGGAGTTACCCGGACAGGTGTTAACAAATTCCACAAGAGCCGCAGTCAACGGCACGTGGTAGTTGTAAATTTGACTCAGTCGTTGTGAAAGCTCTGGTGCCAGCCGCCGTCGCAAACGCGCGAATCAGTCGGGTGTTGCCGAGCCCGGTTGTGCTTCGCCTTCGTCGTCACCCTGATCGGCGATGCGGGCGACAGAGACCACTTCCTCGCGCTTGGCCGTATCAAACACCTTGACCCCGCCGGCCGAGCGCGAGCGGAAGCTGATACCTGCCACCGGGCAGCGGATCGACTGGCCGGTCGATGTGGCCAGCATGATCTGGTCGTCGCCCTCGACCGGGAAGGACGCCACCAGCGCGCCGCCGCGCATGGCCTTGTCCATCGCCA
>JBATDH010000317.1:0-5246 GCA_049663365.1 Albidovulum sp.
GCCAAGGTTTGCTCACCTGCCCCTGCGGCAACATCCAGAACGCGGCTGCCTGCCTGAATATTGGTCATGTCAAACATCCGTTCGGTTACGGGACCGAGCCAACGCCCCAATAAGGGTGACCATCTATCCCAGGCTTCGGCGGCTTCATTCCACTGTCGGCGCGTTGTTTCTTTGAAAGCGACCGGGTCGAAAACTTTTGGTGCTACGTTCATCTTGCTCTCCTTTAGTGACGATTTTTGTTGAACCGAGCCTGCCCGAGGTCCAAAACTCGATCAATTGACCAAAAATCGCCTTTGCTTTTGCATTTTTGCACATTGTGGGGAGACTTGGATGAATTGGGATGATCTGAGAATATTTCTCGCGGTCGCGCGCGAAGGGTCGATCAGTGGTGCAGCGAAACGATTGGATGTACAACATTCGACAGTGTCGCGCCGTCTACGCTCGCTCGAAGAAAGGCTGGCCACACGGCTGATTGAACGCAAGACGTCAGGGTATGAACTGACCGAGGCCGGCGAAGAACTGAAACTTTCAGCCGGCAAGGTCGAGGTGGAAATTCTGGAATTTGAAGGTGCGCTTGGGGGGCTGGAAAGCGGCGCAGCAGGCGAATTGCGGGTCACTGCTATCAACAACATGGCCTCGAGTATCCTGATGCCGATGTTCGCAGGTTTCAGCGCAACTTATCCTGAAATTGAACTGCATGTTCAGGTGTCCAACAAATTCGTCCGACTGGCCGAACGCGAAGCCGATATTGCCATCCGATTGACAAACAGTCCTCTGGATACACTGATCGGGACCCGATTGGTGACAGTGGCTTCCGCGGTCTACGGCGCGCGCAACTATTGCGCTGGCATCCAGGCCGGTACCGTCGAAAAGAAATGGCTGGGCATCGAATGCTGCGGGTTTCACATTGGGTGGACTAAAGAGGAGTGCCCGGAACATGATCACAATTTCTTTGTCGACGACACGCTCTTGACCCTTGCCGCATTGCGTGAAGGCGCGGGCCTTGCCTACTTACCCTGCTTTATGGGGGATAGCGACCGTGAGTTGGTGCGGTTCTGCCCCCCCAAGAAGCAGCATGACCTAGGTTTATGGTTGCTCTATCACCGGGATTTGAGACGCACCAAGCGCGTAAGGTTGTTCCGCGAATACATGCTTTGCGAGGTCAGCAACGTAGCGCCGCTTTTCGAGGGGCGTGCCCCACCGCAAGAGCCTTCAGAAAGCAAGGAAAACACCCAAGCTGAAGTTGGCTGCGCTACAGAAAATTTATAACTTCGGGCTCCTAGCCGGCATTCGCCGCACTCTGCGCGAGGGTCCGGTCTTTCCGTCGGACTCAGATGCTGACTTGAAGAGCAAACTCATCTGGCGTTCGGCAAGTGGCGGGGGTGGTGGCCGCTGTGGGACTCGAACCCACACGCCCGAAGGCCTCGGATTTTAAGTCCGGTCTGTCTACCTGTTCCAGCAAGCGGCCACTGGGCATGGTCTATAGTTGCCCCGCCCCCCGCCGTCAAAGGCCAGTTTCCTTCACCGTCTCCATCGCCACATAGGTCGAGGTCGAGGCCACATGCGGCAATGTCGAGATGCGTTCGGCCATCACCCGGCGGTATTCGGTGATGTCGCCGGTACGCACCTTCAAAAGGTAATCAAACCCGCCCGCGATCATGTGGCATTCCTCGATCTCGGGTGTCGCGCGGGCGGCCTTGTTGAAGGCCTGCAACGCCGCCTCGCGGGTGTCCGACAGCCGCGCCTCGACAAAGGCGATATGTGCCTGCCCCATCAACACCGGATCCAGCACGGCCCGATAGCCAGCGATCACCCCCGCCTCCTCCAGCCGCTTGACCCGCGCCTGCGTCGGCGTCTTGGTCAACCCGATCCGGCGTGCCAGTTCCGTCACCGGCATCCGCCCGTCCCCGGCCAGTTCGCGCAGAATCGCCGCGTCGTACCGATCCATGTCAGGAAGTCGCTTTTGCATATGATCACCAGTAATTTCAGTCCCAACGTCTACAAAATTCGATAATTCAGGAAAACAGCCTGACAGACAAGCTGTATCATGGACCAAATCGCTTTGCATCCATCCCAGATGGCAGCACACACCAAGGGGCATCACATGAACGCGCATATGGACCAACACTGGCATTCCATCCAGACCAGCACCCTGACCCCCGAAGCCCCGCTTCTCGAGCGCCTCATCGCCGATGCCGCCCTTGACCGAACCGCCCGCGACCGCATTGTCGCCAAGGGGGCCAGCCTCGTGCGGCAAATCCGCGCCGATGTGCGCCCCGGCCTGATGGAGGTGTTTCTGGCCGAATACGGGCTTTCTACCGAGGAAGGCATCTCGCTCATGTGTCTGGCCGAGGCGCTCTTGCGCGTGCCCGACGCCGACACCATGGATGCGCTGATCGAGGACAAGATCGCGCCATCGGACTGGGGTCGCCATCTGGGCCATTCGGCCTCCAGCCTCGTCAATGCTTCAACGTGGGCCTTGATGCTGACCGGCAAGGTGCTTGAAGACCGCGAACCGGGCATTGTCGGGCACTTGCGCGGCGCAGTCAAACGGTTGGGCGAACCGGTGATCCGCCGCGCCGTGCGTCAGGCGATGAAGGAAATGGGCCGCCAGTTCGTGCTGGGCGAAACCATCAACGCCGCGATGGAGCGCGCGGCCAAGATGGAGGCGCAGGGCTATTCCTATTCCTACGACATGCTGGGCGAGGCCGCTAAGACCGCCGAGGATGCCGAACGCTATGCGGTGGCCTATGCCAAGGCCATCGGGTCGATTGCCCGCGCCTGCAAGGGCGGTGACATCCGCGCCAATCCCGGCATTTCGGTCAAGCTCTCGGCGCTTCATCCCCGCTATGAAGTGGCACAGGAATCCCGCGTCATGGCCGAACTGGTGCCGGTGGTGCGCGACCTTGCGCGGCAGGCGGCCAAGGCGAAAATGGGCTTCAACATCGACGCGGAAGAGGCTGACAGGCTTACACTTTCCCTCAAGGTCATCAAGGCGATTCTGGCCGATCCCGAACTTGCCGGCTGGGACGGGTTCGGGGTGGTGGTGCAGGCCTACGGCCGCCGCGCAGCGCCAACGCTCGACTGGCTTCATGCGCTGGCCACAAAGCTTGACCGCAAGATCATGGTGCGGCTGGTCAAGGGCGCCTATTGGGACGCCGAAATCAAGCGCGCGCAGGTGCTGGGGCTGGCCGATTTTCCGGTCTTTACCCGCAAGGAATCCACCGATGTGAGCTATATCGCCAATGCCCGCAAGCTGTTGGGCATGACCGACCGCATCTATCCGCAATTTGCCACCCACAACGCCCATACGGTTGCTGCCGTGCTCGACATGGCAGGCGACAAACCGTTTGAATTCCAGCGCTTGCACGGCATGGGTGAACGTCTGCATGACATTGTGCTGAAGGCGCAGAAAACCCGTTGCCGTATCTATGCGCCCGTAGGCGCGCATCGCGACCTTCTGGCCTATCTGGTCCGCCGCCTGCTCGAAAACGGCGCGAATTCCTCGTTCGTCAACCAGATCGTCGATGAGGATGTCGCCCCCGAAGAGGTCGCCGCCTGCCCGCTGACCGCGACCGAGGCCGCCCTGCCCGACATCACCAACCGCACCATCCGCCGTGGCCCCGATCTTTTCGCCCCCGAACGCACCAATTCCGAAGGCTTCGATCTGACCGATGCCGAGACGCTGACCCGCATCGACGCCGCCCGTGACGCCCATGCCAAGGCCCACTTCACCGCCAGCCCGATGATCGCGGGCAAGGCCAAGGGTGGTGCAAAACGTCCCGTCACCAATCCGGCGACCGGGGCTGAGATCGGCCATGTCACCGATGCCAGCCAAGCCGATATTGCCACCGCCCTTGCCGCCGCCGCCCCCTGGGCCGCGACCCCGGCGGAACGTGCCAAAATCCTCAATCGAGCTGCTGACCTTTACGAGGAAAACTTTGGCCCCATCTTCGCGCTGCTGGCGCGCGAGGCGGGAAAGACGCTCGCCGATGCGGTGTCGGAACTGCGCGAAGCCGTGGACTTCCTGCGCTACTATGCCGCCCGCGGGATTGAGAACACCGATGCCCCCGCCGGTCTCTTCACCTGCATCAGCCCGTGGAATTTCCCGCTGGCCATCTTCACCGGCCAACTTTCCGCAGCCCTTGCCGCCGGCAACGCCGTGCTGGCCAAACCCGCCGAACAGACGCCGCTGATCGCGGCCTTTGCCGTCGGCTTGCTGCACAAGGCCGGTGTGCCCGCAACCGCGCTGCAACTCCTGCCCGGTGATGGGGCCACTGTGGGCGCGGGTCTGACCTCGGATGCGCGGGTCAATGGCGTCTGCTTCACCGGCTCGACCGACACGGCGCTGCTGATCCGCAAGGCAATGGCCAAACACCTTGCCCCCGGTGCCGCCTTCATCGCCGAAACCGGCGGGCTGAACGCGATGATCGTCGATTCAACCGCCCTGCCCGAACAGGCGATCCGCGACATTGTCGCCTCCAGCTTTCAATCCGCCGGTCAGCGCTGTTCGGCGCTGCGTTGCCTATATGTTCAGGACGACATCGCCCCGCATTTCACCGACATGCTCTTTGGCGCGATGGAGGAACTCAGCCTTGGCGACCCCTGGAATCTGTCCACCGATGTCGGCCCCGTCATCGACGCCGAGGCCGAGGCAGGCATCGCCCGACACATTGAGGTCGCCCGCAAGGAAGGCCGCCTGCTGCGCCAGCTTTCCGCCCCCAAACCCGGCCATTTCATCGCGCCCACGGTGATCCGCGTCAAAGGCATCGCAGACCTGAAGCGCGAAATATTCGGCCCGGTCCTGCATATTGCCACTTTCGCCTCCGAAGACCTGTCGAAGATCATAGATGACATAAACGCAACCGGTTACGGCCTGACTTTCGGGCTTCACACGAGGATTGATGGCCGTGTGCAGGAACTGACAGAGGCGCTCCATTGCGGCAATATCTATGTCAACCGCAACCAGATCGGCGCAGTTGTCGGCTCCCAGCCCTTCGGCGGCGAAGGGCTGTCAGGCACCGGCCCAAAGGCGGGCGGTCCCGAATATCTCGCCCGATTCAAAGCCCCGCAAAAGGCACCCGAAGGCGGCAGCGCTTTCGGCAGCGCCGATGCGGCAAAGCTCCAGCAGGAACTGGACGGGGCGGCAAAGCCCGCCGCGCTGCACCGGATCGACCTGCCCGGCCCTACTGGCGAATCCAACCGCCTGACGCTGAGTGCCCGCGCGCCCTTCCTTTGCCTTGGCC
>JBATDH010000318.1:0-2284 GCA_049663365.1 Albidovulum sp.
AGCTGGCGTTGCGCAGGCGGCCATCGTCGAACACCAATGCCTCAGACCGGCGGCGTTCCAGAAAAAGCTCGCCGTCATCGGCCCCTGCGGTCGCGTCACGGAGAATCGTGAGCGCCCGGTCAGGGTCGAGCAAGGGGTCAAAGGGCGAAAATCGGGGCTCGGTCATCGGTTTTCCCAGTATGTTTGCACCATCGCGGCAAATAGCGACCCCGGATGGCAACAGTTTCGCTTGTCCGTTAGTCACTAATATGATTTTAGAAGCCCGGTATACAACAGGTGCGCCGCATCTATCGCGGCAAGCCTGGAAGCGGCATGAAGAAGCCGCGGCTAGAACGGGAACACGACATGCGCATTGCTACTATTCTTTCGGGCCTCGGGGCTGTTTTGACTTCGACGATGCTGGCCGCTGCGGCCTGGGCGCAGGACGGGATTACCGGGCTGGAGATCGTCGGCCAGCCGGTTGCCGATCTGACCGGTTTTCAGCCGGCGGCCACGTCGCAGGCGCACGATCAGCAATGGCTGGACCATATGTTGACGATCCTGAGCATCGGCGTGTCGGCCCTGGTGGTCGTCTTGTTGGCGATCGTGGTTTTTCGCTTTAACAGCAAAGCCAATCCGACCCCGGCAAAATTCACCCACAACACCCCGGTCGAGATTGTCTGGACGCTGGTTCCGGTGCTGATTCTGGTGGTGCTCGGGTCGTTTTCACTGCCGATCCTGTTCAACCAGCAGGAAATTCCGGAAGGTGACATCACCATCAAGGCCACGGGCAATCAGTGGTACTGGTCTTATGAATATGTCGATGACGGGTTTGGATTTGACAGCTTCTTGATCGGCGACGGTAAGGTATTGACCCCGGAAGTCGAAGCGGAACTCGTGGCGGCCGGTTACAGCAAGAACGAGTTTCTTCTGGCCACCGACAATGCGGTTGTGGTGCCGGTGGGCAAGACCATCGTCATGCAGGTCACCGGTGCCGATGTGATCCATTCCTGGACCATTCCGGCCTTTGCGGTGAAGCAGGACGGGGTGCCGGGCCGGATCGCCGAATTGTGGTTCAATGCCGAGCGTGAGGGCATTTATTTCGGTCAATGCTCTGAGCTTTGTGGCAAGGATCACGCCTATATGCCGATCACGGTGAAAGTGGTCAGCGAAGCGGTTTATGCCGAGTGGCTGACCCGCGCCAAGGCCGAGTTTGCCGGTATCGACGCGCCTGCGGCACCGGTGCAGGTTGCGGCGGCAGAGTGAGACGGGGATGGCAGGCGGGCCTGGCTGCGCCTGACGCCGGGGAGTAGTGGATGAGCGATTCGAGCGCCATTGATCACGGGCAGGAAGCGGAGTTTGGCGATTTCGTCCAGCTTCTGAAGCCGCGTGTCATGTCGCTGGTGGTTTTCACCGCGATGGTGGGGCTGTTGGTGGCCCCGGTGCCGGTGCACCCCTTCGTTGCCTTCACCGCCATTTTGTTCATCGCCCTCGGCGGCGGGGCCTCGGGTGCCCTGAACATGTGGTATGACGCCGATATTGACCGGGTGATGCGGCGCACCGCCAACCGGCCGATCCCGGCGGGCCGCGTCAGCGAAGGCGAGGCGCTGGGCCTGGGGCTGGCGCTGTCCGGACTGTCTTGCCTAATGCTGGGACTGGCGGCCAATTGGGTGGCGGCCGCCTTTCTGGCCTTTACCATCTTCTTTTACGTGGTGGTCTATACCATCTGGCTGAAACGCACGACGCCGCAGAACATTGTCATCGGCGGGGCCGCGGGGGCATTTCCACCTATGATCGGCTGGGCCGTCGCCACCGGCGGGGTCAGTGTGGAAAGTGTGATGATGTTCGCGCTGATCTTCATGTGGACGCCGCCGCATTTCTGGGCGCTGGCGCTGTTCATGAAGGACGATTATTCCAAGGCAGGCGTGCCGATGCTGACGGTCACCCATGGCCGCAAGGTGACGCGGGCGCATATTCTGGCCTATACGCTGCTATTGGCGCCGGTGGCGATCGGCACTGCGTTCACCGCCATTGGCGGGCCGGTCTATCTGGCCGCGGCGGTGGTGCTGAATGGCGGGTTCATCCTGGGGGCCTGGCGGATTTTCCGGCGTGATGAGGATTTGGCCGAGGCGGATGGCTACAAGGCCGAACGCAAGTTCTTTCGCTTTGCGCTGGCTTATCTTTTTCTGCATTTCAGCGCCTTGCTGGTCGAAGCGGCGCTGCGGTCGTTCGCGATTGGGGGCTGGTGATGGCGATTCACAAGGATCATGAACTGCACAGCCGCCGCCTGGGCAGAAATCTGGGG
>JBATDH010000319.1:0-7627 GCA_049663365.1 Albidovulum sp.
ACCCCGGCCCCTGCAATTCGCGCGATTTGTAGACCCCCGTGGCGATGATCACCGCATCATGACTGCCCCGGATCGCATCAAAGGTCACATCCTCGCCGACATTGCAGTTCATCACGAATTCCACACCGCCCTTTTCCAACTGGGCAATGCGCTGCATGACCACATCCTTTTCCAGCTTGAAGCCGGGAATGCCATAGGTCATCAGCCCGCCTGCGCGGTCATAGCGGTCATAGACCGCCACCTGCACCCCGGCGCGGCGCAAGACATCGGCCGCCGCCAGCCCGCCCGGCCCGGCACCGATGATGCCGACGCTTTCGGTCCGCTCATGTGCCGGTCTGATCGGCTTGACCCAGCCGTTATCCCAAGCGGTATCGGTCAGGTATTTTTCCACCGCCCCGATGGTGACGGTGCCGTGGCCAGACTGTTCAATGACGCAATTGCCTTCGCACAGCCGGTCCTGCGGGCAGATGCGGCCACAGATTTCGGGGAAGGTGTTGGTCTGCTGGCTCAACTCATAGGCTTCCTGCAACCGCCCTTCGGCGGTCAGACGCAGCCAGTCGGGGATATTGTTGTGCAAGGGGCAGTGGGTCTGGCAATAGGGCACACCACATTGACTGCACCGCGCGGCCTGCTCGGCGGCCCTGGTCTCGGCGTACTCGCGGTAAATCTCGCTGAAATCCTGCGCCCGTACATTGGCGTCACGTTTTTCCGGCATCGCCCGCGCAACGGTCACGAATTTAAGCATCGGTTGCCTGGCCATGACGAAACCCTTTGGATGACTCTGCGACTGCGCATTGCTACTCTGCCGTCAATTGAAATAAAAGTCAGTAATTATGACCTAAATGATAATTATTCTGGCAGATATGGCGCCGACCGTCTGGATTTCGCCGATTTTAGGTCAGTATAAGTGAACTAAATCCAATAAAGCGCAATCAGGGCGACCGTTCCCACAATGATTCGCCACCAGCCAAAAAGCGCGTAGCCATGGCGGCTTACATAGCCAAGCAGCCAGCGCACGACCAGCAAGGCCGCCACAAATGCCGCGGCAAATCCGATGGCGATCTCGCCCAGGGCCGAGGTATCCAGAACGTCGCGGTTCTTGAAAAGATCATAGGCAAACGCCGCCGCCATCGTCGGCATCGACAGGAAAAACGAAAATTCCGCCGCCGCCCGTTTATCTGCCCCCAAGGCCAGCGCCCCCACGATCGTCGCCCCCGACCGCGACACACCGGGTATCATCGCCAGGCATTGAATGACCCCGATCGCCAGCGCCATCAGCAAGGGAAACCGTTCGGCATCATGATGGCGCGGGGTCAAGGGCAGGCGGTCAACGATCAGCAGAACCGCCCCCCCGAGGATCAGCATCGAGGCAATCAGCCGTGGCGATTCAAACAGGACATCCTTGATGTAATCATGGGCCAAAACCCCCACAAACACCGCCGGAAGGAACGCCACAAGCACCGACCCGGCAAAACGCCGCGCCTGCGGATCAGTGGGCAAATCGCGGATCGTCGTCGCTATCTTGGCGGCATAGACCCCCATGATCGCCAGAATCGCCCCCAGCTGGATAACCACCTCAAAGGTCTTGCCTGCGCTCTCAAAACCCAGAAAATGCCCCGCCAGCAGGATATGCCCAGTGGAGGAAACCGGAATGAATTCGGTCAGCCCCTCAAGCAGGCCAAGCAGCAGCGACGACATCGTTGAATCGGTCATGATCAGGCATCCGGATAATGCGCCGCGCGGGCAATGAAAACAGGCAGGTCAGGTATAGTCAGAAAGATCGACATCGGCACCGAGCATTTCGGCAAGACGGGCATTGCTGGCGCTGAAACGCCCGCCAAACCGCGCCCTCACACAGGCGGTCACCGGTCGATACCCACGCAGCAAAGGGGCCAGCGGGGGCCGTTTCAAAACCCCGCCGAACGCCCGGTACAGCCCTTTGGGCGTGGTGCCCAATGACATGATCGGATTGCGGTTCAAAACGCTGGTCTGGATATGATTGATGCGCCGCAAGATCGGCACGGCATGTTCGGGATAGCTTGCCGCATGAACCCGCCGGGCGGCATCGTTCAACCCGGCAAAGGCCTCATTGCCGCAAAACCGCGCCAGTTTCGCGGCGGCAGCCCCCATATCGGCCTTCAGGCTTTCCTGCGTCATCACATGCACATTCGCGGCCCCGAACAGCGACTGGTAAAGCCCGACCAGCCGATCATATTCGAAATGCTCCGCCCGGAACGCGAAATAGCCCAGCTCCGCCTCGCCGGAAAAGAATTGCGCCGGGGTCATGGTCCCCCCCCGCAAGATATACTGCATGTAGACCGAAGGCAGGATTTTCAGTTGCGAGCGGATCGAGATCAGTATCCGCGCCTCCGGCACAATCGCCGCCAGCCGCCTTGCATAGACATCGCTGTCGACACCGCCAAAAAACGGATGGCCAGACAGGATTTCCGACGACATCACCGGAACTTCCGCCGCCCCCAATTCCTGCAAGGCGCCGGCGATATGGCGGCGCATGACCGCCGGATCAAACGACAGGCCATGGGGGGCGACGATATGATCGAATACCTCTGAATGGCCGGCAATCTGGCGATAGCCATGTGCGGGCACAAACAGCAGTTGCTGCATCCATGTCGTCGCGGTCTTGTGGTAGCCGATATGCAGCAGCGGCTGCTTTCCCATGGGGTGTACTCGTGTCTGACTCTGCCGCTTCTTGCCTGACTGCCAGGACCATCTGCAAGTAAAACAAGGCCAAGAGGCTGCGCCCGCCGGGCAAATAACCTGAAAGAGTGGCTTTGTTGCCCGGTTGGGGACACCATTCGGCAGAATATTGACGCATGGTTCTCTGGCGGTTGCGGTCAGAGAATCCGTGAAGCGGAGGCGTTTCAGCCGGGTAAATTGCGCGCCGATGCCTTGATGGCATCATATTGGCCGGAGGGGCGGAATCGCCAGAGATAGTCGGGCAACACCGCCTCGACCGGGGTGGGAACGATACCGAGATCAGGCAGCCCCTTGGCCGATGCCGCAACCACATTGTCGTGGCGCAGGGTTTTGACCTGATCGCGGGTCAGCAGCGAATTATGCACCAGCCCGCCGCTCATCACCTGACCCGTATCGCAAATCCAGGCCAGAATACCCGCCTTCCAGAATGGCATGTTCACGATCAGCCGCCGCCGGTTGATCACCGCCAACATGCTATGCATCAACCCGCGGAACGTATCCACATCCGGGCCGCCCAGCTCATAGATACCCGTCGCCTTGCCCATGACCCCCAGAACCGCCGCCTGGGCAACATCGTCGACATAGACCGGCTGAAACCGTGTATCCGCCCCGACCAGCGGCAGAATGGGGCCAAAGCGTGAATACCCGGCGAACCGGTTGAAAAACTGGTCTTCCGGCCCGAAAATCACCGAAGGGCGCAAGATCAGGGCCGCCGGATATGCCGCCAGAACCGCGGCTTCGCCTCCGGCCTTGGTGCGGCAATAGACGCTCTCGCTCTCGGCATCGGCTCCGATGGCCGAGATATGGACCAGCGACGTGATCCCCCCTGCCGCTGCCAGACGGGCAATCCGACCCGCACCATCGACCTGCACCGCTTTGAAATTGTTGCGGCCGCCCTTGTCGAAGGTCCCAACGCAATTGACCACCGCATCGGCACCCGCCAACACCGCCCGCACCGACGCGTCATCGCGGATATTGCAAAAAACCGGCTCCACCTGCCCGACGGTACCGTAAGTCCGCACGAACAGCGCCTCATTCGGTCGCCGCACCGCCACGCGCACACGCCACCCCGCCTTTGCCATCCGCCGCGCAACATAGCGCCCGACGAAACCGGAGCCGCCGAAAACGGTCACGAGTTTGGACATGTCAGCACCTCCGGAACCTGGATATCAGCCCCTGATTAGCGCCTGCAACCCCGCCGAACAAGGCGCAATTCTTTTACCCCAAGTTTTGTCGATGACCCCGTTGACACCATCAGCCCATAGCCTTACATCGCCGTCCAAGACACCTGCCCAGGTGGCGGAACTGGTAGACGCGCACGGTTCAGGTCCGTGTGCCGCAAGGCGTGGAGGTTCGAGTCCTCTCCTGGGCACCATTATTCCAGATCATAGCTGCAAATAAACTACCAGAATCTCTGATCTTTCAGCGATTTGCCGGGTACAGTCTTCGCATCCGCGAACAAAGGATCCCTTACTACTCTTCAATAAGCGGGTAGGCACATGTGCCGACGGGCCGACGTCGTCATTGCCGCCGCGCGGGCAAATCAAACGCCGCGTCGAAAAACCAGGCTGGCTTGTTGTGCAGACGAAGGAGACGTTGCCCTGCATTGGATAGTCGTTGCTGTCGGTGGTGTTCGGGCATGTCTGACCTCAGCGATTTGACGGTTTTATGGCATTCCTTGCATCGCAAAAGATGGAAGCCCTGCTTCAACGCGATCAAAATTCGTCAAAACACGATTAACTATTCCATCGCAGCGAACCACCCGCTAACAATTATCCCCACCAATGGCCAGCAGATGAAAAATATAGGCCAAGTTCAACAACGGAGGATAAGACGTATGGATCGTCGTTCATTTCTAACCAAAGCGACAGTCGGTGGCGCAACGGCGGCTGCGGCAACCAGTCTTGCAGCACCGCTTTATGCCCAGGGCAAGCGCACCTTGACGATGGTGACGACCTGGGGCCGCGGACTGGCGGGTGTGCATGACAGCGCCCAACGCGCGGCTGACAGCATCACCGCCATGACCGACGGCCAACTGACGGTTGATGTCAAGGCGGCGGGCGAGCTGGTTGGCGCGTTCGAGGTTTTTGACGCGGTGACATCCGGTCAGGCCGATATGTATCACGGTGCCGACTACTATTTCGTCGGCCAGCATCCGGGCTATGCGTTTTTCACCTCGGTGCCGATGGGCATGACGGCGCAGGAACTGGTCAACTGGTACTATCACAATGGCGGCATGGAACTGCATGACGAGCTTGGGCAGATCTTCGGGTTAAAAAGCTTCCTTGCCGGCAATACCGGCGCGCAGGCTGGCGGCTGGTTCCGCAAGGAAATCAATGGTCCCGAGGATTTCAACGGCTTGAAATTCCGCATGCCGGGGCTGGGCGGCAAAGCCTTGGGCAAACTTGGTGCCTCGGTGCAGAACCTGCCGGGCGGCGAAGTTTATCAGGCGCTGAGTTCGGGGGCCATCGACGGGACCGAGTGGATCGGTCCCTGGGCCGACGAAAAGGCCGGTTTCCAGGAAATCACCAAGATTTACTATACCGCCGGGTTCCATGAGCCGGGTGCCGGCCTGTCGCTGGCCACCAACCGCGAGGTTTTCGAAAGCCTGACACCGGCGCAGCAGAAAATCATCGAAATCGCTTCCGGCGAAGACCATCAATGGAACCTCGCCCAGTTTCTGGCCAATAACTCAGCGGCGCTTTCCCGGCTGCAATCGGCTGGTGTCAAGACGCTCGAATTCCCGGATTCGGTCTGGGATGCGTTCGGCAAGGCCGCGCAGGAAGTGCATGACGAAAATCTGGGCGACGAGCTCTACAAGAAGATTTACGACAGCTACATGCCGTCGATGAAATCTTCGTCTGCCTGGCTGAAACTGTCCGACGGCGCCTACACAAAACAACGCGACCGCGTGCTGGGCTGAGGTCGGCCGAATGCTTGTTCAATACCCCCGGCAGATAATTGCCGGGGGTATTGCAAGCGTCATTCGCATGCTTCGATAACGGTGCCATAGGGGGAGTGATGGTCGACGCCATCTTGCGGCTTTTTGCCAACTTCTATCATGCATTCGGCAATCTCTTTCATGCCGTCACCCATCCGGGTGAATGGCTGGCTTGGCTTGCCGAGACGGGCAAGCTGACGACACCCGAGGCAAAAGCATCGCTCATGCGCTTTGTCTATTACGGTGCCTCGTCCGAGTTCTTTTTTGTCGTGCTGCTCTTGTTGCTGATCCTGACCGCACTGGGGGTCTGGCGCAGGCGGGTGATGTGGGCCTATGTGCGCGGTCTTGAAAGATTTGCCAACACGATCGGGCGCATCGCGGCCTGGGCGGGGCTGATCATGGTCATCCAGCAGATATCCATCGTGTTTCTTCAGCGGATATTCCGGGTGTCGCAGATCGAGCTGGGTTTCTTCGGCATCGGGTTCACCCGTGACCTGAGCTGGTGGTCGGAAGAGCTGAAGCTCTACAACGCCATGATCGTGGCACTTTGCGTGACCTACACCTTTGTTCAGGGCGGGCATGTGCGGGTCGATCTGATGTATGCCAATGTCAGTTATCGCAAGAAAAAGCTGATCGACATGCTTGGCGCACTGTTTTTCATGATGCCGGTTGCGGCGATGACTTGGATTTATGCCTGGTTCTTTTTCTGGCGGGTCATGATCGTGCCCAACCCGTCGGCCAGCGACACGCTGGAAAAGCTTATCCTCAAGTCAAAGGCGGTGCGCTGGAATGTTGAAACCATCGGTTTCAGTCCAAATGGATTTGACGCCTATTTTCTGTTCAAGGTGCTGATCCTGTGTTTCGTGGCATTGGTGTTCGTGCAGGCGGTGGCCTTTTTCTTCCGTTCCTATCTGGAACTGATCGAAGGCCCTGACAGTGATGGGAAGTATTTCGACAAGGATCCGGTCGGGGCAGGCGACGATCCTGTGGTCAGCGGGCACTAAAGCGGTTTGTCTTCAATCTGGTGAACCAGATCAAAGGCAAAACGCTATAAAAGGGGCGGTGAAGGATGTTCTTGGGACTTGATGGCGTCGAGATCGGCCTGATCATTGTGTTCTTGTGCCTGTTTTCGGGCATCATCTCCGGCTTTCCGGTGGCCTTTGCGTTGGGCGGGGCCGGGCTGATTGCCTTCGGCATTCTTGCCTTGCTCGATACGTCCGGGCTGCTGGTGCATGAATTTGTCGATCAGGGGTCCGATGGGTATCGCGCCTTGCTGGCGCAGGGCGTGCCCGAGATCGAGATATCGAAATTCACCTACCCTGACTTGCCGCGTGCGGTCGAGCATCTTTTCCCCGGCGGATGGGAAACGGCGATGGACCGCAATCTGGCTTTTATCGTCAACCGCATGAATGAACGGGTTTTTGCCGGGCAGTCGATTGAAACGCTGCTGGCGGTGTTGATGTTCGTGATGATGGGTATCACGCTTGAGCGATCGAAAATCGCCAATGAGCTTTTGACCACGATGGCCCGCGTCTTTGGGCCGCTGCCCGGCGGGCTTGCGGTTTCGGTGGTGGTGGTGGGCGCCTTCCTAGCCGCATCGACCGGCATTGTTGGCGCGACCGTTGTCACCATGGGCCTGCTCAGCCTGCCGACGATGCTGAAGAACGGCTATGCGCCGGAACTTTCGACCGGCATCATCGCCGCCAGCGGCACGTTGGGGCAGATCATTCCGCCGTCGATTGTCATCGTTCTGCTTGGCACCCTGGCGGGCGACCTGTATGCGGCGGGGCAGGAAACCCGCGCGATTGCGGCAGGCTGTTCCGATGCGCTGACCTATCTTGGCAAGGCAGCGGTGCTATCCGTCGGCACGCTCTTTCAGGCGGCGTTGCTGCCCGGCATCTTGCTGGCGGTCTTGTACGGCCTCTACGCTTTCGGTTTTGCCCTGCTTTACCCGCACAAGGCCCCGCC
>JBATDH010000320.1:0-2111 GCA_049663365.1 Albidovulum sp.
GTGCGCGAAGTGCGCGACCGCGCGGTTTCGGTGGCGGTGGCGGCTGCGGGCGATTTGATCGCCAGGCAGATGAGTGCCGCCGACAAGGGCAAGCTGATCGAGGCGTCGATTGGCGAGGTTGAGGCCAAGCTGCACTGACCTCAAACGCCAAGTCCAGCGAGCGGTGTAACCGAACTGAAAAAAACCTGGCCCATGCGGCCGGGTTTTTTTGCGTTACGGGCGTTGTTGTTTGTGTTCGAAACGCAGGCGCGCAACGGATTCGTTCACATCGGCCTTGCGTTGGGCGGCCAGGGCGGTTTCGACGAAATTCAAATGGCTGACCACGGCAGCGCGTGCGGCGACCGGGTCGCGCGCTTGCAGCGCCGCATTGATCGCACGGTGCTGATCGAGCAGCGCGCCGCGCGTCGTGCGTTGCTGGAACATGACGCGGCGATTGTAAAAGACGCCTTCGCGCAGAAGATCGAACATGGCGCGCATCATGTGCAGCATGATGACGTTGTGGCTGGCCTCGATGATGGCCATGTGGAACTCGGCGTCGAGCTGGGCCTCGTCGATGCCGTTGCGTTTGGTGTTGGCGGTTTCCATTCTGGCAAAGATCGTGCCAATCACCTTGAGGTCGGTGTCAGAAGCCAAAAGGGCTGCGCGTTCGGCGGCAAGGCCTTCGAGATCGCGGCGGAACGAGAGATAGTCGAAAACGGCCTGATCATGGGTGCGGAACAGCCGGATCAGGGCAGGCGAGAAAGCCGACCCGAGGACGTCGGCCACGAATATCCCCGAACCCGCGCGACTGGTGAGAAGGCCCGCCGTCTGCAAGTCGGCGACCGCTTCGCGCAGGGACGGGCGCGACACACCCATCCGATCGGCCAGTTCGCGTTCGGCGGGCAGGCGTTCGCCGGGGCGAAGGATGCCTTGCAGGATCAGGGATTCGATCTGCCGCGTCACCGATTGCGATAATTTCTCCGGCTCAATTTTCCGAAACGGCATGTTACCCCCGCGCGAACCAGTTAAAACGTCAACCGGGCAAGGTATAGGGCCGCGATGGGGCGCGAGGCAATGGAAAAGGCCGGACCAAAACTGCCCGGCCCGTTAATCGTTGGCCGTTTGCTGTCAGCGGATCGGGATGATGTGAATCTCGACCCGGCGATTGAGAGCCTTGCCTTCGGCGGTGAGGTTCGACGCCACGGGCTGATCTTCGCCGCGCCCGTAAGCGACGATGCGGCTGCCAACGACACCGCCATTGCGCAGGATGTTGGCCACGGCATCGGCGCGGCGCTGCGACAGGTCGCGGTTATAGGAAGCCGAACCGGTATTGTCGGTATGGCCGACGACCTCGACCCGCGTATTGGGGTAACGGTTGAGGTTGTCGGCAACGGTGTAGAGATCGTTCTGGATGCCGGACTGGACGGTAGCGCTGTCGGTGGCGAAGAGGATGCCTTCGGGCATGATCACCACGAGTTCATTGCCGTTATTGACGATGCGCACCCGGCTGTCATTGATTTCGGCCTGAAGTTCGGCGGCCTGTTTGTCGAGGTTGTTGCCGATGACACCGCCGGCCAGACCGCCGATGGCGGCCCCGACCACGGCGCGGTCGAGTTTGTTCTTGCCGCCGTCGCCGGTCAGGATACCCGCCAATGCGCCGATGCCCGCGCCGGTCAGGGCACCTTCGCGGGTGCGCTGGTTGGGATCGCCGGAATAGGTATCGACCGGCGTACAGGCGGTCAGGACCAGGGCGGTGGCGGTGCCGCAAAGGAAAAGGGACGTCATGCGCATGAAAGCTGCTCCGTTTGGTTGTTCTTGGGGCGTTAGGTGGTAGATTTACGCCTGTTAGGCAATAACACCCATGCCCTTATAACGGTTCCAGCGGCTTTCTGCCGATCACGACCCGGTGAGGCTTTGGCCCGCGTCGCTGCGGGCGGCTTCCCAGGCCAGCATGGCGCGTTTGACCGGCAGTCCC
The DNA here is from genome assembly GCA_049663365.1 of Albidovulum sp. Lineage (GTDB taxonomy): Bacteria > Pseudomonadota > Alphaproteobacteria > Rhodobacterales > Rhodobacteraceae > Albidovulum. The sequence continues at coordinate 1,955 of JBATDH010000320.1, forward strand.
CAGTGATAGCCGCCCAGCCCGCCGGATTTGCGCAAGGCGCGGTGGCAGGGGATCAGCCAGCTAACCGGATTGCGCCCGACGGCGGTGCCGACGGCGCGCACGGCGCGGGGGTTGCCGACCGATTGGGCACTTTCGGAATAGGTGGTGACATGGCCCG
>JBATDH010000321.1:0-14009 GCA_049663365.1 Albidovulum sp.
CACTGAAATTGACCGTCAGGTTGCGCTTGGGCGTCACGGTCATTCCGCTGATGATTACGTCAAAGTTGCCCGCAACGAGGGCGGGAATAATTCCATCCCATGAGGTCGGGATGAATTCGGCATCAACGCCCATATCTTCGGCAAGCTGGCGGCCGACATCCAGTTCAAAGCCAATCAGATCGCCGTTCTTGTCACGCATGGACCACGGGACAAAAACCGACAAGCCGATCTTGATGACACCGCGTTCCTTGATTTTTTCGATCACGCTTTCACTACTCAATGCCTGAGTGGCATTCTGAGCCATTGCAGGCAAGGTGGTCGTGCTTGCGGCCACTGCCAGCGCAACCGCCGCGCCAAAAAATCTCCGATTTATTTTCATGATCTCACTCCTTGCAGGTTGGTTAAGTGCCCTTTTGCGGGTCTGATTATTGCGAAACAGCATATCGTTTTTCCACAAACGACACACCAATGGACAGGGTCAGCGTCAACGCCATGTAGACAGCCGCGATCGTGAACCAGATTTCAAAGCTCATGTAGGTGTCAGAGATAATGTTGCGCCCGATGGTCGTCAGTTCCGCGACTGCTATCACGCTGACGATGGCCGTTGACTTGACCATTTGCACAACCTCCCCGGTCATCGGTGGCAACATGAAGCGGACGGATTGCGGGAAAATGATGTAACGATAGGCTTGCGCCTTGGACATACCGATCGATGTTGCTGCTTCCCATTGACCGGTTGCCACCGCCTTAATGCCGGCACGAAAGATTTCAGATATCAGCGCGGAATGGAAAACGCCCAGGCAAAGGACACTTGCCGTATAGCGGTCGAACCCGAAGATCGGCCCCAGAACATAGTAAAAAAGGTATAGCAGCACCAGCAGCGGGATATTGCGGATCAATTCAAGAAATCCAATGGCGACGCCCGTACAAATGATCAAACCCGACATTCGCAGCAACGCAACAACCACACCCAGCACGGTTGCCAGAACGAAAGCGGAGGCCGAAATTCTTAGGGTCTGGACAAGCCCGTAGGCGATTTCACCCCACTGGAAACCATCATCCGTGAATGAATAGAAATACTGTGGCACCCGATACCATTGCCAATTGTATCCCATCGCCTGGGCACCGGTATAGGCGCCGTAGGTTATTGCCCCGATGATCAGGGAATAGAGAGCAATGGAGAAAGTGCCGGAATTGACAATCTGTGCGACCAGTCCAGGTTTTGGTAATGGCACCCCACGCATTGTCGGCTGTACATATTCTTGCTTTTGGGAAAGTGCAGGGCTCATCTCAATGCACCAGAATCTGTTCAAGGAACTGGCGGCAGCGATCGCTTGTGGGATTGGTGAAAAACTGTTCGGGAGGCGAGACTTCAACAATCAAGCCGCCTTCCATGAACACCATTTTGTCGGCCACCTTGCGCGCAAAACCCATTTCATGGGTCACCACGACCATGGTCATTCCGGTGTCGGCCAATTCCACCATGACATCAAGCACTTCGTTAATCATTTCAGGATCCAGCGCCGATGTCGGTTCATCAAACAACATGATGCGGCTTTCCATGCACAGGCCGCGCGCGATTGCGACACGCTGTTGCTGGCCACCCGACAGGGCGGAAGGGTATTTGTCGGCCTGTTCGGGTATATGAACCCGGTCAAGATACTTGCGCGCCGTTTGTTCGGCCACTGCGCGCGACACCTTGCGCACCTTTATCGGTCCGATCATCAGGTTTTCGAGCACGGTCAGATGCGGAAACAGGTTGAATTGCTGAAACACCATGCCGACTTCCTGGCGAAGTTTCAAAATGGATTTTGAGTTCTCGTGAACCTCGATGCCGTCCACTCTCACAATGCCGGAATCGTGAAATTCAAGTCCGTTCACGCAGCGGATCAATGTTGACTTGCCTGACCCGGACGGGCCGCATATCACCACCCGCTCACCTTCACTGACCGAAATGCTGACATCTTTGAGCGCGTGAAAGTGCCCATAGAATTTGTCAACATGTTCGAACGCGATGATCGGTGCAGCCGTGGTCATAACTCAGAACTCATGTGTGATCCCTTGCCACGCAGTGGCGAAAAAAAGCCCCTTTTTGGGAAATAAAGTCATCGCGTCCCCATCGATGGTGCATCCCAGTAAAACTATTGTATGGACATAATGATGCAAAGCAAGCGTCAGTATCGGTTTTGGCCAAGAAACTTGTCAGAGCGCCTTGCAACGTCAAAGCCGGTCAATGGCCTGCCCGGTTGCGTGCCGACTCTCCCCTTTTCCAAAGCAAGTTCACCAGTGGACCAGAGCGCCTTGGCGCCGGAACTATTGGCCGAATACTGAGCCCTAAAGAAGTTTGCGAAACGAAGAATGGCATCCACGTTCAAGCAATGGCGCGTTTCAGGTAATCCTCAATCATATCGCCAAAGCTTTGTTCGACCGCACACAGAAACCCGCCCGATTGCCTGACGATCAGACCCTTCAACCCAAAGACCTCTGAATGGGTCGCGCCTGCATCGGGGAATGATCTGGTGTGTACATCCAGCGGTGTTGCAATGGCCATGACCTGATCGGCATCCCTGCCGGTTATCGCGAAAAAAGCGAGCGAATCGGAAATCCGCACCACGCTGATGTCGCAAGGAGCGACATCAGGCTTCAAGGCGGCTTCGAGGCTGGCTTCATGTTCAAGTGGCGCATAGGCCAACCAGTGATCGCGCCCGACATGCATCAAAATCACCTCGCCTTTGATGCAGGCGGTATTTGCCGTGTCGGGAAAATCGGGCAAGGCTTTGCCAGCCCATTCTTGCAAGTCGATCCGCGCCCCCTTGAGATCAAACAAGGCCTGGGCACCCAGCCGCGAAATTTTTACTTGATAGCCCATCTAAGACCTCAGCAATTTGCCGTCCGGGTCATGAAAGACCGGCGCTGTGATGGTTGCGGGGATAACACTGTTCTTCAGCCGGACATGCGCCTTTTCGCCCTGTCGTGCGCACCCGTTTTCCAGAAGGGCCAACGCAACCCAGCGGTGGTTGACCACGCTCCAGACACAGGCGGTGACAAAGCCTTCGGTCGCCCGTTTTTGCCCCTCTGGTGTCAGCGGTGCACCTTCAGGGATCGGGCAGTTCGGATCATCGGGCAACAGCCCCACCAACTTGCGCCGCACCATGCCCCCCGCGCGGCGCAGATCGACCGACCGTTTTCCGATAAAATCGGATTTCTTCTTTGACATGATCCAACCCATGCCCAGATCATAAGGGTCTACGGTTCCGTCAACCTCGTGCCCCAGTGACAGGAACCCTTTTTCGACCCGCAGAACATGGCTCGCCTCAGAGCCAACCGGCAATATGCCGAAGGCTTCGCCTGCTTTCATTACTTTGTCCCAAAGCTGTCGCACATGACGCGGAGCGACATTCACTTCGAATGACAATTCGCCGGTGAAACTTACCCGCACCACCCGCGCAGGCAGGTCTGCAACGGTCCCGTCACGAAACGACATGAATGGAAACGCATCCGGCGACAGATTGATATCCGTACCAAGCCTATTCATCACATCACGCGCGCGCGGTCCGCAAATGGTGGCGTTGTTCCATTGGCTGGTGACAGGCGTGATCATCACCTGCCAGTCCGGATGATCGAATTGCAGCACTTTTTCCATATGCTGGTTAACGGCATCCGCGTGGCCTGTCGATGTAGAGATCAGCCAGCGGTGTTCATCGAGGCGCAAGGCCACGCCGTCATCGAGGATCAGCCCGTCATCAGACAGCATCAGGCCATAACGCCCATTGCCAGGTATCAAGGTCGACATGATGTTGGTGTAAAGCAGATCAAGGAATCGTCCGACATCACGCCCTTTGAGTTCGAATTTTCCAAGCGGCGATCCATCGTAAACGCCAACGCCGTTGCGCACCGCCAGACATTCGCGATTAACGGTGTCCTGAAAGCTCTCGCCGGGCGCTGGAAAATACCCCGGACGGCGCCAGCGGGCACCTGCTTCGTACATAAAGGCACCCCGGTCGAGGTTCCATTTCGTTATCGGAGTATGGCGGTAAGGCAAAACAACGGACCCTTCGCGCAGGCCGTTGATCGCGCCAAAGGACACCGGCGTGTAGGGCGCGCGGAACGTGGTAGTGCCGATGTCGCACATATCAGCGCCATTCTGCATCGCGATCGTACCGATGATATTGATGTTTCCGGTCTTGCCCTGATCGATGCCCATGCCGCCGGTGGTATAGCGTTTCACATGTTCAACATTCGAATAGCCTTCGCGCAAAGCCAGATGAACATCGTCGACAGTGACATCATTTTGGATGTCCAGGAATGCTTTGCCTTTGGCAGGACTTTCAACACGCCACAACGGCTCAATGGAATAGGGAAGGTCTTTGGCCTCAATGATACCCAGCGGTTTTGGTACGAAGCCTGCGGCTTTCGTAGCTTCCGCACCTTTGGCTGCGCCATCACATAGCGCTGTTTCCAGCTTCATTTCGCCCCCCGATGCCCCGGCACATGCACAGGCCTGAACGGCGGTGTCAGGGACGAATGCAGCAATGTCATTTTCAAATCTCAAGGTGCCGCGTGATTGTGAAAAAAGGTGAACCGCCGGGTTCCAGCCGCCCGAAACGCCCAGCAGATCACAAGCGATGATGCGGTTTGACCCGCCGCCGCGCACCGCGATTGATACAGATTTCACCCGACGGTGGCCGGTTGCGTTAGCCACAACCGAACCGGTGATCACTTCGATGCCTTGCGCCGTTGTCAGCGCGGTCTGTGGAACGTTGTCGCGGCTGTCAACGATGGCGCGGACCTCTCCACCGGCGGCAACAATATCGGCAGCCACCGCATAGACGCTGTCGTTGTTGGTAAATAGCACAGCCGATTTGCCCGCAAGCACGGCGAAGCGATTGACATAGGCCTGAATTGCCGAGGCAAGCATCACGCCAGGGCGGTCATTGTTGGAAAAGACCAAAGTGCGCTCGATAGCGCCGGTAGCAATCACGACCCGTTTGGCGCGAACCCGCCAGTTGCGTTCAAGCACGGTCGGATGATCGGGGTTGCGTTCATTGACGCACAGCAGATTGTGTTCGCGGTAGGCCCAGACCGTGCTGTTTTGCAAGTGGGTGACGTTTGGCATGTCTGCCAGTTCGGCGACCGTATCTGCGACCCATTCCAGTGCGGGCGTTCCGTTGATCTGAAGGTTTCGATTGAGCAAGCTGCCGCCGGCCTCGGTTCCTTCGTCTGCCAGAATGACGCGTGCACCTGATCGTCCGGCAACAAGGGCTGCCGCAAGACCGGCGGGTCCGGACCCGGCGACAAGGACATCCGCGTGGGCATTGCGCGATTCAAAGTGGCCGGTTTTCGGGGGCTCGGCCGGGGCATTGGCCAGCCCCGCCGCGCGGCGAATTGAAGGCTCGAACAGGTGCCAGTCAGGCCATTTGAACGTCTTGTAATAGAAACCCGCCGGGATGAGCCGGCCAATCAATTGGTTGACGGCACCAAGATCGAATTCGGCCGAAGGCCAGCAATTCACCGATCGCGCAACCAAGCCGCTGCGCAGCGGAACGGTGGTAACCGCGTTGTTGCCAGAGGCGTCGTTACCCATGAGTTCGACAAATGACGACGGTTCTTCGACCCCCAAACCCACGATCCCGCGCGGGCGGTGATACTTGAAACTGCGCGCGGTCAGAGTGACCCCATTTGCCAGAAGGGCAGAGGCAAGGGTGTCACCGTGAAACCCGCAATAGCGTTTGCCGTTGAACGTGAAGGACAATTGTCGCGTGCGATCAATCCGCCCGCCAGAAGCAAGCCGGTTACTCATTCTCCGGGCCTCTGCACAATATCATGGGTTGCGGTGTCGCGCCAAAGGGTGAACCACAGTCCGCAACCACGGGCGTGCCACCATCGTTCCTGCACCGGGCCGACCGGGTTCGGCACCACCATCAGGTAATCCAGCCAGTCCGCATCGCTGACCGAGGGCGGGTCTGGCCTGTCTATCGAAACCGGGCCGCCATAGGTATATTCCGTTTCATTGCGACCCCCGCAAAAGGGGCAGTTGATCAGCAGCATCTTTCCCCTTTCAGCGGGCGGTTGTGGTCCCGGTTTCCATGATGAAATCGAGGTTTCTGAATCGCTTTACGGTAAAGTCGGCCATAAGAGGGTGCGGGCGGCCTGTGGCCACGTGGTGGGCAAGTGTCAGGCCACCGGCCGGGATGGCTTTGTACCCGCCCCACCAGCCGGCGGTCACGAACAGCCCCTTCACATCCGTTTCATCCATGATCGGTGAGGCATCATGGGTAATGTCCAAATGCCCGCCCCATTGGCGCATCAGTTTGAGTTTCTTGAAGGAAGGAAACAGCTCCAGCATGGCCCCGACCGTATCTTCGAATACATGCTGCTTGATATCCCTGCGAAAGCTCTGCCCTGAATCCGGCGCGCCGCCGATCACCAGTTCGCCTTTGTCTGACTGGCTGAAATAGAAACCCAGATCCGGACAGTTAACCACCACATCGACCACAGGTTTTACCGGTTCAGATACGAATGCCGTCAGGTTCATTGTACGCAAAGGAAGACGCAACCCGGCTGTCTCGGTAAGGGTCGTTGTGTGCCCGGAAACCGCCACCACGACCTTTTTGGCGTGCACCGGTCCACGCGGCGTCTGCACCCCCGAAATTGCGCCATCCGCGCTACGGATCAAGGACGTTACCGGGGTTTGCTGGTGCATTTCAACGCCGCGGGCATCGGCGGCCCGTGCATAGCCCCAGGCCACAGCATCATGTCGATTGACGCCAGCATCCGTATGGACCATCCCACCAATCACCGGCAGACGTGATCCGGGCCAGCCGCCGGTCAATGCAGGGATGCGGCGTCGCACTTCTTCCGTCGAAATTTGTTCGTAGGTCGCCCCATAGATATCCATCGTCAGTTGACGGCGACGCAGCTCGCGCATTTTGGGGTAGTTGTGGACCACATCGATCATGGTGCGTTTTGAATGCATCATGTTGAAGTTTAATTCTTTCGTCAGGCCTTCGAACAATTCCACCGATTTCACGTAGAACGGGATGGACTGATCGCGCAGATAGTTTGATCTGATCGTGACCGTATTACGGGCAATATTGCCCCCGCCGAGCCAACCACGGTCGAGAACGGCCACATCTGTTATCCCATGTTCCTTGGCCAGGTAGTACGCGGTGGCCAACCCATGACCACCCGCCCCTATGATGATGACATCATATCGATCCCGTAACGGCGGGCTGCGCCAGGCCTTCACCCAGTTCTTGTGACCACTTAGCGCATTTTTCGCGAGAGAGACGACGGAATATGTTTGCATGACGGTAACTTTATTTACCAACACGCGCCTTTCGTCAATTGAATTAGACCGGCGTCACCTGCCGTAGTTTTTCCAGATGGCCAAACAGATCATGTGCGGTTTTCCAGGAGATTTGAGCCTTTTCATCCGTATCGAGATTGGCCGGGGCCAGCGCGTGCAAATAGGGGTCATCTTTGAAGATTGGGAAGTCGGACCCCAACATGATACGATCGGCCCCTAAAATCTTGACCGCCGCTTCCAAAGCGCGGGGGCCAAGGGAGGCGCAATCATACCAAAGTCGGCGCAGGCGATCCGTTGGAAACGGCTCATCCGGGTTGCGATGCCGGGCAATGCTTTCAAGCCGTTCAAAGATGAAAGGCAACGTGCCACCCAGATTGACCACCTGAAAGGTGATCCGAGGATAAGCGTCAAGCATGTCTGACAGGATTACCGTCAGGGCGACCTGCGATGCCTGCGATTGCAGGTCAACCGCCGATGTCCGGTATTGCATGAAATCGGCTGGCGGCGCGGGTGGTTCCTGCCCGACCTTCAGCCCCGGATGCAACATGACATGGCAGCCATACAAGTTTGCCGCTTTCAGTAACGGGGCCATCGCATTGGCCTCGGCCAGCGACATGAAGTAGTTGGATGGCAGGATGATACCGGGCAATCCCAAGTCCCGCCGGATCCGCAGGATCTCGGCACAGGCCAGATCCATATCGTCCAGCGGAACCCCACCCAGCCCGATCAGCGCTCCATCCGTTTCACGGCCCAGCCGCGCCAGAAAGTCGTTATAGGCCGAAATCGCCCCGGCAATCTCGGCCGCGGGCAACACGTCAACACCAAGCGCGCCAGGAAATGTAAGCAAGCGGTGCGTCAGCCCCGTCTCTTTCATTTGGGCCAATCCAACGCGGTGGTCGTGATAGGCGTCGGTAAAGGGAAATTCGCCGTTCATCGCGACCATCACAGTCACACCATCATCGCGGGTGCGCAAATAGGGGCGGCTTTTGCGCGCGCGCAAGGTCTCGACCAGTCCGCCGCCATAAAAATGTGAATGCATGTCAATGCGCGATGAAGGGTCGATCATTGGTTTCCTGTGCTGTGATTTAACCAAGAGTTGGGCGGTACAATTGAAAGGAGCAAGCATCGGGTTTTAGAACCAGAGGCCGTATGCCGAGCATCCAGGTAGCATTTGTCGTCATTGAAGTTGATACGGAGCACGGACCGCTTCACCGCCATTTTCGCATCGCCGAGGTGGATCGGGTCGCTCATGCCTCAAGCGCTTTCATGGCGTCTGCAAAAGGTGTGACAGGCATGTCATAGATGCCGCTGCCCAGCCGCCCCGCCTCGCCTAGTCGATCAAGAATGCCAAGGCTGATCACCGGGCCCGCACCGATGCGCACCGCCCCCCGTGCAGTAGACCCCAGCCGGATCGCGAGATTGCGGAAGTAGGGATGCGCGCCCACCGAAAGGCCCGATGTACGCGCCTGCGTATTGTCGGGCAGATACGTCGCCATTTCTGTCTTTTGCATGGACGAAAGAGCAATCGCCATGGCACCCAAACCAAAGGCGTCAACCACTGCGCTGTCCCCTATCGCTCCTAGACTGCGGCCAACTGGAAGATCAGTGTCAAACTTGCCACGCGGCGCATCTGCGGGCACGGTGAACCATCGCCCCGGCAGGCCAGAAACCTGTATGCCAACCTCGCGCCCATTTCCGCCCGCAGCAGTGACAACGCTGGAGTTTTCTACTCCTTCGGCCAGCTTCATCATGCATTTTGTTGCTGACATCCACAGGTTCAGAAACAGGCTGGGCGAGCTGTGAAGGAAGGCAAGCGCGTTGTCATCGGTAATGCCGCCACGGGTGCGAGAGATCAGTTCAGCCGCCAATGCGGCACCCGCCACCGGCGTGCGACCGTGACAATCATCACCGCCAGCAAGACCCACAACCGCCAATGGGACGAGCGCAATACCTTCTGCAATACCGGCCTGCAACACATCGACAAATCGCGTATTGAGCCAGCGGATATGTGCCAACACCGCGTTAGAGCGCAACCCCAGCCGTATCGCCGGACGTGACCCGCCATTGATAGGTGCGTAAATGCGTTGCGTCCCGCGCCATGCATCATAGGTTGTATGAAGGGGCATCGAAGCGCTTACCACGGCGGCCAGCGGGGTTACGACATCGTGATCCTGAGCTGGTTTCAGCAAGATTTCTCCAGCCAGGATCATTGCTTCCGCTTGGTCAAAATCCCGCGCGATACCTTCAAAGACGGCTGCGACACAGGCTGAATTCAAAATCGGCAGCGGGATAAGATCGGCGGATGCAAAGGCAGGGCCAGCGTGGAGCAGCACATTTTCCGACAAGCTCAGCGCATCAGCCGCAGTATCGAACCGGTTCCAGACCGGCTGTGCTGCAACCGCTTTGTCAAAGGCAAGCTGGTCGGCAGGATGCAGTGTCACGGCACCACCGGCGGGATTACCCAGGTTTCCGAGAAATAGAGAAACGCTGTCGTTGTTTCATATCCGGCCTGCACCCGTGTTCCGGGTTTTCCAGGCAGGGACTTGCCGTTCACGATGATTTGGGCATCTCTTGCGGGTACCAGCAGTGAGAACATATTGTGCTCGCCAGAGCCGACCTCGTGGGGAGACAACTCCAATGCGCGCGGCCGTTCCAATCCTTCCCAGATCAGTTCGACGCACAATCCCTCTCCAGAAATGGTTTCACTGTATCGGTGGCTCATCGGATCGCCCGAACTGCGCACTGTCTGCGCGCAAAGCTCTGGCAAAGTGTCAAAGGCGGCGGCTTTGGCAAAAGCCGCAAGCTTGCTGATGAAATTTTTCTTGAGAAACCTCGTCAATGCCGGGTTGTCGCTAAGGATAACATTTGGCGCGTCAGCAGGTCCTATAACCTCTGCCGGTGTCCCATATAAAAGCAGAACCTGACCCTGACCAACGGGTGACCACGCCACCCGAAAGAACAACGCCATCGCGCTGAAATTGCCGTCGGCATCTTTCAGCAGGATACCGGGGTTTTCGCCGGTCCAGTCTACTACTCCGGGGGTAATCGGTTCATTGAGTGGCATCAGACATCCGCCTCCGGTGTTACCCACGTTTCCGAAAATGCCAGAAATGCCGTGCTCATCTTGCGGCCAAAGAATTGTCGGTCAGCGACTGTGCCTGCCAGAGGCGTCCCATTGATCACGATTTGTGCGTTCCCGGCTTCCAGAAAGACTGAATACATCTCATGCGCCTTTGTCGCGGAATTTTCTTTGGTCACTTCTACCGGCAAGGGTGATCCCAAATCGCGCCAGATCATTTCCAGCGTAACACCGGACCCCCTCAGCGTTTCAGAATAGCGCGATTTCAGATCGCCGGGGCGTTTTTCGACGCTGTCGCAATCCAGCCAGCTCATGGCATCAAGCCCCGCCTTGCCAACAAAGGTTGGCATTTTTGTCACCCATCCATCGACGATCCAGCGCATCATGCGCTGGTTGTCCGTCATGATGAAATTTGGTGCCTTTGGCCAGCCCGCGGCTCTGTCCGGGGCAGCCAGAACTATCGCAGCATGTCCCCGGCCATAGGGCGACAGGACAACGCGGAAAAACAAGGCAAGCGTTGAATACGCGGCATCATCTACATTTTCTTTCAGATAGATACCCGGGTTTTCTCCGGACCATTCCACCCGGCCGGGATTGTGCGCAATACGCTTCATGTCCAGCCTGCCTCGTATTCCTTTAGCGCATCAACAATAAAGGTCTTGCGTTTGGCCATCGGTTGTTCGTCGCCTGCCTTAAGGATGTCGGCAACTTTGAAAGAGATTTCTTTTAACACCGCCGCGTCGTCGCGCCCCTCCTGCACGGCAATACGCAACATCGTGTCACCGGCATAGGTGGGCAGGATACCTTCCGGACCTGCGACCGGATGGATCACCGGGTTTCCCGCCGCAACCGAGCGTATTGCGTTGCGCAGCATTCGTCGTACCTTGGCCACACCCCGATCTGTGAAACCGAGGTTTTCGCGGGCATGGATGTTTTTCGGGCCCTGGCTTACCCAGGCATCATAATCGCCGGGATCACGCTGGCGCATCTCGTAGGGGCGGTCCGGGTCCTGACCATAAAAATCGGTTTTGCCGTAGCCAACCTTGGTCTTGTCCGTCAGGCCACGCGGATCATCGCCATCGCGGAAATGGCGCCATGTCACCACCTGCGTATGCGTGTCATCAATCGGTACTACCCACCGCGTCAAACCACACCGTCCAAAATAGCGGGGGGTATCCGGCACCGGGAAATGCGCGCCATTCTGGGTAAAGCTCGGCATCATGTGGTCGTGAATGCGCAGCCAGACGATGTCTCCGACTCGGCGCACATTAGTGTAAAACTCTCCAAATTTCGCCTCGTGGAATTCGATCATGGGCATTTCCGCAAAGCCTTCGTGAAACTGCACCCGTGCGGCCAGCGTATGCAGATAGACGACGTGAAAAGGATCCCAGGCGTTTTCCATCACCTGTAGCCAGTTGCAGGGACTTTTTATCAGCGAGGGCAGCATGTCGTCGCCGTCTTCGTCAAAAGTGTCCATCACCGGGAAGGGCGGCATGGTGTCCTTCGGGCCCATATAGGCAAAGGCCAACCCTTTGTATTCAATCACAGGATAGGCGCCCAGACAGGCCTTCTTCCTGACCTGCGACGCCGGTGGTTCACAGGGGGTTTCAAGCACTGTGCCATCCAGCCCGTATTTCCATCCATGATAGGAACAGCGTATGCCGCCGGGTTCGATAATACCAAACTCAAGGCTCATGTTTCGGTGCGCGCAATGTAAATGGGTCAGACCAAGCTTTCCCTCGCCGGGTTCGCGAAACAGCACCAGATCCTCGCCCAGTATCCGGATACGGTAAGGCAGATCACCCACTTGGTCCGTCATCGCCACAGGCATCCAGAATCGCCGCATATATTCGCCGCAGGGTGTGCCCGGACCAACTTCGGACAACTCCGGATCAGGTTCTTTTGACCAGACAGATTGCTGGTCATGACCGCGAAAGTTGCCCTCGGGGATTTTGAACTGGTCGTTCATTGCTTCCTCCACTTACGTGTTAGGATGGGAATGGATCAAGTACAGGTGCCGTGCCGGTCCAGATCGATTTGGATTGCAAAAAATCTTTTATGGCATCCGGGCCAAGCTCCCGGCCATAGCCCGATTGTTTGACACCACCGACCGGCGCCCCCGGATCCACGCTGCGATAGTGATTGACATAGACAGTCCCTGATACGATCGCGCCAGCCACCCGCGCACCCTTTTCGGCGTCGCTGGTCCAGACGCCCGCGGCCAGACCGTAGTCGCTGTCATTGGCCAATGTGATCGCTTCGGCTTCGTCTTCAAAGGTCGCCACGGCGAGAACCGGACCAAACACTTCCTCTCGCCAGAGCTGCATGTGGGGCATCACCGCGTCAAATACCGTTGGCCCCAAATAATATCCCGGTCGTTTCCCTACCGTTTCCATCCCATTCAGCAGGCAAATCGCGCCGTCAGCTTCGGCTTGCGCGATCATCGCGACGACTTTCTTAAATTGCGTCCCATTGGCCAGTGGGCCGACCTCCGTCTGTGGGTCCATCGGATCACCCATCTTCAATCTGCGCGCCCGCCCGAGAATGCGGGCGACAAAATCGTCTTTTGCCGAAGCTTCGACAATCAGACGCGATCCGGCCACACAAGTCTGGCCGTTAGACAGAAAAATACCCGACAGCACGCCGTTTACCGCGTTGTCGATATCGGCATCTGCAAACACCACCTGTGCCGACTTCCCGCCCAATTCCAGTGTTGTCGGCACCACATGATGCGCAGCAGCTTTGGCTACCTTGCGCCCGCCCGAATCCGACCCCGTGAAGGTGACTTTGCGGGTCAGCGGGTGGCGCACAAGTGCTTCGCCAACTTCGTGGCCCAAGCCCGTCACCACATTAAACACTCCGGGCGGTAGTCCCCCATCATGTATCAGTTGCGCGAATTCCAAGGTCGAGGCGGACGCCATTTCCGAAGGCTTCACCACCACCGTGTTTCCCGCCGCCAAGGCAGGCGCGAGTTTCCACGACAAGATCATCAAGGGCGAGTTCCAGGGCGTGATTGCAACGACCACACCAAACGGAAGATAATGTTGTTCGCTGCGAACACCGGAAACTGAATTGAGTTGCGCATGTGGTCGGAACTTGCGGGCCTCATTTGCAAAATGCCGATACCAAGAATGAAGCCCGGCAAACTGACCGCGCACTTCTACGATGCGCTTGCCATTGTCACGTACTTCCGTCTCGACCAGTTGTTCCCATTGCGCCTCAAGCACATCGGCGATCCGATCCAAAATCTCGGCGCGTCCCTTGCCATCCGCATTGGCCCAGGGCCCGGTCCTGTAAGCCCGATCCGCCGAGCGTATTGCGGCATCTGCATCGGAGGCGGTTCCCCGCGCAATTGAACACCAAGGCGCACCCGTCGCCGGATCAATGCTGAGTATTACATCCCCGGACCATTCCACATACGACCCGTCAATGAATGGCGTGTACCTACGCATACCATCTCACTTTGGAACATCCTGAGCCACAAGAACCAGCAGGTCCCCACGCTGCACCATGCCGCGGTTTGCATGGGCCAGAACATAACCGTTCCTTGGGAAAACGATGTCCACGGAATCACGGGCTGGTTCAGACGGGAAATGCAGGCGTCCAGCGCTTTGCCCCGCC
>JBATDH010000322.1:0-3083 GCA_049663365.1 Albidovulum sp.
GCCCGATCCCATTGCCGTGGTCATGGTATTGAGCACATTCGGTCCCGGCGAAGCGATGTTCATCGCCAGCACCGCCCAGACCGTCAGGAAATTCTCGATCGGAACGCTCATGCCGGTGGCATCAGCCCACCGGCTCGGTCGCCTTCATGCTGGGCCGCGCGGCAACCCGCTTGTACCAGGAGGCCAGTTCGGGGCGACCATCGCGCCAGCCCCGCGCATCATGGCGGAAATCCAGATAGGACAAGGCACAGGCCATGGCGAGCTGACCCATGTCCAACGGCCCGTTCAAATGCCCGATCCACCGCGATTCGAGCGCATCCAGCGCACGGGCGATCTTGGCCCACTGGCCTTCCACCCAATCGGCGAAGCGTTTGTCTTCGGGCCGCAGGCGCGATTCGTAGACCATCAGAATCGCGGCATCGAGCATCCCGTCGGCTGTCGCCTCCAGCGTCAGGGTTTCCCACAGGCGCGGCGCGGCGGGGTAAAGCTGCCCGCCCGCGCGGTCGTCAAGATAGCGGCAGATGACGCGGCTGTCATAGATCGCCGGGCCGTCACCCCGTTCCAGCGCCGGGATTTTGCCCAGCGGATTTTGCGCCAACGGCATCCCGTCCGGGGCCAAAGGCGTACCGGCAGCATTGACCACGCTCACCTCTTTCAGCAACCCGGTTTCGTGCAACAACACCACAACCTTGCGCCCGAAGGGCGTGGTCGGCGAATGATAAAGACGCATGTCGGACCTTTCAGATCTTGCGAACGCGAAAACGGCCAAGGGCGACGGCGTCGATCTCGATACCGTTCTGGCCCCAGCGGATCACCCGGCGAAAGCGGGCGGCGGCATTGGTCTGGCCCCGGTCGGCGGGGCGGTGCAGCGCAAGTCCCTCATCGGTCGCGTCCAGCGCATCTTCGGCGCGCTGATCGGTGCGGCCGGTGTTGACCGTGGTTTTTATCGCCCGCCGCAGCGCATAAGCGGCCAGCGCAACCGCGCCATAGCGAATGGCAATTCCGGCAATCGGGGCAAGGGGAAGGGGCATGGTCACCTCCGTTGATCATCCAGGCAATATTAGGGGGCCGTAACGAAGCTGTCTATTCAAGTTTGACTGGGGTTTGCCTGTCTGGGTTTTCAGGCAGCAAGGTGGGTTTAAACCCACCTCAGGGCGCAATTTCCTTAGCTTGCGGCCCCACGCATCAGTTCTGCCAGCAGCGTCGTTTCCTGCCCGATTTCCGATACCCCCAACCCCGCTGCCGCCGCAATCCGGGCCGTTTCAGGTTTGTTCTGGCCCAGTTTCCAGGTGCCCTGCACCTCGGATATGGCCAGACGGCAAGGCAGAATCATCCGCAGGAATCTTTCTAGAACATCCGAAGCCACCTTGTCGGTCATCCACGGAGCCTTGGGCAGCAGCCGGTTTTCAAATTCTGCCGACAGCCGGTCCAGATGGGCGCGCAGCACCTCTGGCGGCATGGGTTCCAACTGCCCCCGCAGATGCACTGCAACATAGTTCCAGGTGGGCACCTGATCTTCAATGCCGTACCAGTCGGGCGAAATGTAGCCATCCGCTCCGGTCACGGCCAGCAGGGCAGGCATCGGCGCGCCCAGTCCCCGCATGATCGGATTGGATCGGACCAGATGCAGCTCGGCGCTATGGCCATCTTTTACCAAAACGAACGGGATATGCGACGCCATCGGCCCATCTGCCCCGTTGACCATCAGTGTGCCGAACCCACGCGCCCGCACGAAGGCCAGATTTTTATCCTCGGGCGTATTTCGGTAGATGGGATTTGGATGCATTAAAGGTCTCCTTGAACGTCACGACGGCGAACGTCACGCCCGCAGTCACCCGATACGACTGTATCGGGCGGAATTGCCGGGGCAATGGCCTGCCGGGGTTCAGACCGCGGTTTTCCGGCTTTCCTCCAGATATATCTCGCGCAACCGTCGGGCCACCGGTCCCGGCGCGCCTGTCCCGATGCCTGCGCCATCAATCTCCACCACCGGCAGCACAAAGGCCGAGGCAGAGGTGACAAACGCCTCATCGGCATTTCTGACCTCATCCACAGTGAATGGGCGTTCTTCGATGGTCATCTGTGCCTCGCGGGCGAACCGCAAAACGGCGGCACGGGTGATGCCGTGCAGGATATCGCTCGACAGATTGCGGGTGATGATCACGCCATTCCTGACGATATAGGCGTTGTTTGACGTGCCTTCGGTGACGAATCCGTCCTCGACAAGCCAGGCATCGTCGCACCCGGCCTTTTGCGCCATCATCTTGCCCATGGAGGGGTAGAGGAGTTGCACCGTCTTGATGTCGCGCCGTCCCCAACGGATATCGGGGATGGAAATCACTTTCAATCCGGTGCGGGCGACAGGGTTGTCGGCCAGCCCCGGCTTTGACTGGGTGAAAAGCACGATGGTTGACGCCACCTTGACCGGATCGGGGAAGGCGAAATCCCGGTCGCCCGCCGATCCACGCGTGACTTGCAGATAGATCATCCCGTCGACCAGCGCGTTGCGCGTCACCAATTCGCGGTGAATCGCCAGCAACTCGTCCGATGTCATCGGATTGGCCATGTCCAGTTCGCCCAGCGACCGTTCCAGCCGCGCCACATGACCGGCGAAATCAATCAGCTTGCCATCCAGCACGCTGGTGACCTCATAGACCGCATCGGCCATCAAGAACCCCCGGTCAAAGATCGACACGGTGGCCTCGTGCTCGGGCAGGTAGGTTCCGTTGACATAGACGGTGCGGCTCATGGCGTTCCCCTTGCTTGACTTGCCGTTTCATCGGCTTTGATGCAAGCGACGTCAAGCCGAATGGCAATCGGATGGGCCGGCGCCTCTATGGGCGGCCGCGCCCTGCCCCTCTTCAGACCGATCAGCGCGCTGTCGGCACCCGACCGCCGCGCCGTTTGTCAGGCTTGCCCGCCGGCACGGCAAAGCTTTGGGCCGATATGTTCACATCACCCCAGTCGGCTTCGTGCCACCCGCCGCCGGTCACCGCGTCAAGAACCACCCATCCCGAGCTCGCAAGCACAAGGGCTTCGGGATGGATCGTCACTGGCCGGGCGCTGCGCGCCTGCAACCGGAC
>JBATDH010000323.1:0-9650 GCA_049663365.1 Albidovulum sp.
CATAAACCCCCTGCTCGTCGCCTGCCGCGCTGTCGAGAGCATCTTCGTCCGGCCGGTCTGGATCAAAAATGCGCACATCTTGATCAGTGTTTTCTACTATGTGGCCCGCATCAAATAATTCCTTGAGGTATTTGCGTCGATTAATGTGCCGTTCATACGCTGCACACGATTCTTCCGCGTAAAGCATTCGATAGGATGGTCTGCGCCGAATAAACTGCCATCGCCAGGCAGCGAACGACCATTTTGAATAATACGCTTTTTCATTTCTCCAATCTGGCAGTCCCCATTCATTCATGAACTTTCTCCCTCATCGTCATTTGCCATGCCGCCAAAAAAAATTCTTCGTTGTTATCGGCAACAACCAAAGTCGCTTTATGAATGCGGCTCGTGCAGTCTAGCACCAGAAGTTTGTTTTTTCAGCAATGAAACCCATGGTTTTGACTATCCCTGTGAGACCAAGAAGTCCGCCTTTGTCGATCTAGCATTGGCAAAACAGGACCGCGCCGCTTGTCAGAGTTAAGCTACGTCTTTGAGCAGATAGACCCAGAGTCTGTCGGAACCACCGACAGCAAGAAACACTTCGGTGCAGGTGTCGTAGTATATGATCCTGATACAGATGAAATTCGTGGAGATTATTGGAGTGACCGACGCGAAGATGCTGGGCTAAACACAGCGGGCACAATTCGGATGACCAGAAAGCGTCCCGTTTCGTACAAGACACAACTGTTTCGCCCCCAGATTTTTAGACACTTTCTTCCCATATTTTGAAGCAAGGAGGCCATTTTTGGCAAGCCAAATTTCAGCGTATTTTTCAATCTTGGGGCGGTGCATCAAATCACTATTCGCGGGTATGGCGTTCGGAAGGTTTCTTATAGCTTAGGCTTCAGTACACACTCTGACAACGGACACGGCTCTATCGTCAGTTTCTTAAGTGAACCCACCCTTTCTTTTTAGGATTCCGGATTGGCACTCCCAAACCGGAAATCCGAACCAAGACACGACGGCGTCCAATGGTTCGGCCATTCAGACGAACGGTTACGTCCATGAACTGATCGCCGCGATAGGCGCTCCGTTCTTCTACGAAGAGACCGTTTTGGTTTTGGTGCCCCAGATCGTTCTCGGTTTCCGCTTCAACACCGGAGTTCCGCACTGTCCAACTGACTTCAGATCCCGCAGGCATGTCTCGTGCGTTAGCGAGGTCGAAGCGTATCGAACAACCTTTTGGTATCGGGCCAATACCGTTCATCCCAGAAAATCTGCGTGCTCCCACTGTTGCCACGACGCTTACTTGCGGATCGAACGTTAGCAGCGCAAGCTCGTTTCCACGAGCATCTTTCGTAAGTTCTTCTTGTTCCGGAAATGGAAAGAAGTGGCGAAACGCCTCCGACCATACTTCGGCGCTATCGCCCTTCGTGGGTGCCGCCAACGCTCTGTCAGCAATCGAGAGCAGTGTGTCCAGCGCGTCAAGCAGGCGCTGGTTCGAGTTCGCCGAAAGACGGTTCAGGTTCTCAGCCTCATTGACCGGATTCGGAACCACCGTGCTGTCTCGCAATCTCTCCTCCAACGCTTTGGCTATTGTGCAAAAATGCTCATCGTCGCCGCTGACTTGGTCGTGGTCGAACTCGATATATGCTTCTGCAGCCAGAATAGTCAGAAGGATTGAGGAAGGTCTGTCGGCATCCTCGATATTTAGGGTTGCCCACATCTTTAGGTATCGCACTATACGTCGAACTCGTGGCCGATGTGCTTCCGTGATAGTGTTCTTCCACCATAAGTATATCGCCTTCGGGTCGCTCTCCTCCCATGTATTTTCGCTAGTTGCTAACCCGCGAAGATCACGACCGTGGTCTAGGTGATAGGTGGGAACGTCGATGTGAAAATCGCCGTCGAAGTGTATACGGTTGCAACGCGCTTTGGGTTCGCTGACTTCGGTCGCTTCGTTTTCTTCGTCGGAGGCGTAGTCAACCAGAACCTCTTGGGCGAACTCCTTGAGTTCGAAAGGATCATAATCTCCGTCTTGATGCTCTCCCGGCCATCGAAAGTAGATCCCCAGGTCGATGTCGAACTCTTCACCTGATCGGGACGGACGAATTTGCGTTCCGAACTTGTAAGATCCCTGCAACCATGAAGACAGCGCATAATCAGATTTTGCCGCGAGTTGTTCAACTAGAACATCTCGCAGGTCATTCCAGCGCTCTTGCTGGGCTTCGCGCTGCTCGTCGGACGGCCTAATCCTGTAGGCAAGGCAGTTCTCCGCGTCGTCATTGTTGAAAAATAAAGTGGCCGCAATGCCCATTAATCGATGTCCTTTCCTCGGAGAAAGTCTTGCTCTGGTGCCGTATGGTCAAGAAAAGACCGCAGTTCGGAACTTGGGAGATGCTCCCGGAGCGAGGCCTCTGCAAGGCCTTCAAGGTTTTCGATAGCAGCTGCCGTCGCAACGTCGAGCGCAAGGTGTCTTGCTTGTTCGGTGGACTGATCACGATCAATGCGTAGGTATCGGTCGCCAAGGCGGTGTCTCATCATAAAGTCACAATTCTTCTGCTGAGCACCGATCATTGCGGAAGGAAGACGTTGACTGTCCATCCATCCAACCCAACCAAGGTTGGGGTCAACCGTGCTCGAAAATGAGAAGCTTGCAATGGTTATCCCAATGCTAAGGAGGTGGATGTCCTGCCTCTGCTGCTCGAGAAAGTGCTCCGCTTCATGAAGTGCAATGTCATCGGGGGAGTTCGCGTAGAGGCCTCCATCTGCGAACATCTCTCCCCCGATCTTGTGGGCCGGAAAGAAGGTTGGCGCGGCAGAGGTGGCCAATGCGACATCTACGACCGGAATCTTCCAATCCCGAACAAAGGTAGGATGGTGAGGCGTTTTGAAGACCTGAGGGCTACCTTTGGTCAGGTTAACCGCTGGAACTATTGTTCGCTGCTTCAGGTCACCAATTAAAACGTCTTTCCCGAACAAATCTGAAATCGTTGAACGCAGTGTGTCCGGTGAATACTTTGCGCCGAATGCGTTCTTGCGCAACTCCAGCTTTGTCATTAGCCAACTTGTTGGCGCTGGTTGACTGGAGAATATCGCTTTGCCGTTTTGCCTGAACGAAGCAAGCATTCGTGATGCTGGGACGCCGGAAGAGATACCTAGCGCAAGTATTCCGCCTATTGAAGTGCCGGAAATTAAATCAAACTTCTTATAGAGACTATCACCACATTGTTCCTCTAGCCCAGCCAACACTGCCGCTGTGTATAAGCCCATGTATCCGCCACCGGAGAGTGAGAGAATTCTAAACGCCATCGCTTTTTCCACATACCTGACCCGTTGCTTGTCGTTGGGCGTCCCCGTGTCATGATCATGTGTCAACTTGGATGTGCAGGCAAGCGCCCGCCAAGATAGCCAACTAAATGTCCGCTCTCGCAAATGGCAAGGGTTCCCTCGCAAATACAGCGAAAGTCAGGTTTCCGCCCATTTTGTTGAAAAAGTCGGATTTGGAGCCGGATTACGAAATTTCCGGCCACTACAGGGCCAACGAAAAATTTCGGGGAGGAGGTCGGCCAAAATCGCCTTCTGCCGCTCTCAGAACGCCTGTCTACCGCTCACAAGAAAATACCCCGGACTGTCGCAGCTGGTATGGTTCTGGCGGAAAAATGCAGCTTTCGATTTTCCGACTTTTTCAACAAGATACGCCCATTTTGTTGAAAAATTCGAAATGGGGAGTTCTTGGTTTTTCGTCAAAACCGAATGATCCGCGAAAGCCCGGCCGGATTGTGGACTAGAGGCGTTCAGGTGGCCAAGCAACGCCAGAGGCCGGAAATGACCACCATCGCGGCACCCCTTCCCCAAGCCCAAGCGCAGAGATCGCCGCGGCATCAGAATGTAGTGCGGGAGGGGGGGTGTAATCGCTGGACCGAATACATGGGACCGGCTGGGATCAGCAGAATTTATTTACCCGCGAAATTGAACAAAAAAATATTGTCTGTTTTGGGCAAATCAAAAGATGAAACCGTCCGCCAAAATACCGGCGGCCAAATACTTGGGGTAACAAGATGCGTGGAAGAAAACCAACGCCGACAATGCTTAAGCTGCTTCGGGGAAATCCTGGAAAGCGCAAAATCAACAAAGCATAGGTTGCCGCCACATCGGAAGGTCGCCTGCCAAGTTGCCCGACATTCTTGGACAAAGTGGCGCGCAGTGAGTGGAAGCGGGTTGTTCCTCTTCTTGCCGAGTTAAAGATGGTCAACGAGTTGGATCGGACGACATTGGCAGCCTACTGTTGTGCCTACTTGGACTGGATACAAGCGACAGAAAACATGCGATTATGGAATTTGAACAATCCTACGCTGCTTGACGTCCAGCAATCCCCATCGGGTGGTACCAAAGACACCAAGCGTCATAAAGCGTGTCTGAATGGCGTTAGATTATCAAGATAGCGACTGAGGGGAACTTGAGGGAAGGGATTCTACAGATGGCAATCCGCCATTCATTAGAGCCGAAATCTTCGCGACTAGGCCCAATATGTGTA
The DNA here is from genome assembly GCA_049663365.1 of Albidovulum sp. Classification (GTDB taxonomy): domain Bacteria; phylum Pseudomonadota; class Alphaproteobacteria; order Rhodobacterales; family Rhodobacteraceae; genus Albidovulum. The sequence goes on from JBATDH010000323.1 coordinate 4,517, forward strand.
CGATGCGGTAGTTTCTACATTATTCTTTAAGGACCGCACATTGTAACCTTTTGTATAATCGGCTCTCACGTATTCTGACCAAGCAGCTTGCACTCCGTGCTTCTCGCCAAATCGGCCTCTGAGATCGCGCATAGGTCGATCGTAATCATTAGTAAACGTGCCATAGGCACTGAGTATGTCGTCATCAACAAGAAAATGAGCCATTTTCCTTGTATCAATCCCGACAAGAAGGCAAAAATACAAATCTTCGAGGAATGTGACTTCAGAACACGCGCGAATTTCATTTACAAGGTTATTTAGTGCACTTTTGGCTGAGAAAAACTTTAACGGTTGGCGCACTACACCTTCGTCAACTACAGATTTTAACCCAGCATACTTGGCTTCGAAGGATTTGTATTTTTCCATGGCTGCTCTGATTTCTTTTGTCTTGGTTCGTCGGAAAGCCTGAATTTTGACAAGCCGTGAAAACCGCCATCCGTCGTTCCAATCACTTTGTTTACAGAACAGCGCATGGTTTTTGCGGCCCGCTTCCCAGTTTACCCATTCATTATACTGCTCCACACCAACATGGCTAAGGCTAGGACCCTCATCCCAATGGTATGGATTGCTACGGTAAGGTATTCCCGCGCTGTGCGCTTCCATACCTTCAAGAAATGCTTTGTCTGATTTTGCCACAAATTCAATTTCCAAAGCAATTCTCCTGCCAAAACTGTTCGGCTTGTTAACATAGCTGCAAGGGAAGCGACAATCGAGGGCGGCATCAGACGATAGGCCGCCCGCACGGCATTGATCCGGTTCCCATTATTAGAACATGTTGCAGGTGGGTCAGCATCATGACTTTGCAAAGTCCGCCTCCTGCGCATTGCTTCCTTTAATGACCCGTGCAGCATTGATATTCTGGTCATATGGACTGCGAATGGCTGCATTTCACAATCTGAAGCAAACTCTGCGCACCCGCAGAGAACGGCGGCTTCCCCCCCGATTCTGTGGAAAAACACCGTGCTGCTGGCGTAGAAAGTAGAGCTTTGAACGCCTAGGCCGCTAAAAGAGACAAAACGCTGCGCCCCCAGGCTTCCAGGGCGGCCCGTTTCTCCTCTGCGTAGTCAAAGCGGTTGTAGACGCCAGCCACGCCGCGTCGCGTCCCGCTCCGGTGATTGAGAACCGCCTCGACAACATGCGGCGGGAACCCTAGCCCAGCCATTCCTGTTGCGGCGGTGCGTCGCAGATCATGGAGTGTGAACGGGGGAACCTCAGTCCCCTCGTCGCCCTCGACCTGATCTACTCTAGCTATCTCGGCCATGAGACCTTCCAGCCGTTCCTTTGCCCGCGTGAAGCCCTGCACGGGTGCCTCGCCCGTCGTGGTGAACAAATACCCGGCCCTGCCCTTAATCCTGTGGAGTCGCCCTAGGATAACCTGCACAGGATTAGAGAGGGGCACAGTATGTTCATCGCCGTTCTTTACCCTCGCCGCAGGAATGGTCCAGACATTGCCCTTGATCTCGCGTTCGATCATGTTGGCGCATTCGCCTCGGCGCTGCCCCGTCAGCAACAGCACTTGAAATAGCGCCCCGAAAGGTTGACCCAGCTTGTCGCAGGCTTGCCAGAACAAGCGGATTTCTTGATCGCTCAGAACCCGATCTCGCGGCCTTTCCTGTGCTGGGGGCTTTATACCATCAAGTACTGACCCTTCGATAATGTCTCGGCCCTTGGCCCATGTCCAAAGCGTCCGCATATGTGCCAAGAGGCGGTTTGCACTAATCGGGCTACCCCGATCAACTATGGCGTCAAGCAAGTCCACAACGTCGCGTTTTGTGATTTCCCGAATATCACGGTCACCCCATTTCGGCACGATCTCGCGTCGGAACATTGCCGCCACGTCTTCGACCCGGCGATTTCGGGACGCATGGCGCTTTAGGAACGAAGCGATCACGGCATTCAGATTGTCGCGGTCATCGCCCATTGCTGCCTGAACTTCGGCTTTTCGAGCCTTAACCTCTGCCGCCGGATCGCCTCCGTCCATTGCGCCCCGTTGCACATCTCGCGCCCGGTCTCGCGCCGCCGCAAGATTCAGAAGCGGATAAGCCCCAAGCGTCATTCGCCGATGAACACCGGCCGCCCTATACCGCACTTGCCAGCCCTTACGGCCCGTCGGCTGCACGACAAGGTAAAGACCCACGCAAAGTGCATCGGGGATTTCCTGCCGCTTTTCTGTAGGCCGGATTCTGTCAACTGTTGCCGCAGTCATCCTCATGTAAAATCGTCCACTTGCATATCAAGAGATCAGCATTGGGGAACACTGGGGGAACAGAAAGGCATGTTTCGGAATGTTCCCCTAAGTTAGTAACGTAAGTTAACATAGAGACTAATTTCTTTAAAAACAAAGGATAATTGTGTCCTTAGATGGTGTTAATTGTTAGGTTACGATTGGCGATGTACTTTGAATGGCATTCAAGAGGTCAGCGGTTCGATCCCGCTTGGCTCCACCAAATCGCATTTTACAACATATTGATAAATATAGCACTTTTTACTAGGGCGCGATAATTCCGCCACCAAGCAGCAATGCGATTTCGTTTGGCTTGCGAACATCTGTCATTTCCCGGCCATGAGCCTGAGGCACCTCTGGTCCGCTGCGTCGTCTGCCAGATCAGGTGGTGATCCCCCCATCCTTGGTCTGTGGATAAAGAAATTTTCCCGTTTTCCACACATTCGATCTGACAAGCGCCTGGCAATGAGCCGCCAGCATGCCCTCGAATACCCGCGCCGCCAGGGATACCGGTCGGCTGCTCGATGTCACCACCAGCCAGTTCACCCTGAGATCTGACACCGGCGCGGCCGATAGGGTCTTGTCTTCGAGGTGACTGTGGATTGCCGTGTAGGGTGCGATGATGCAGTATTCGCCCTTGCTGGCCAATTCGATCATCATATCGAGTGCATCAACTTCAATCTCGGTACGGCTTTGCAGCCCTGCGCGCGACAGCGCGGCGTCCACGATGATGCGCATTGCATTCGGATGGGTATTCTGAATGAGAGGCAGCTCGGAAACGCGCTCCAGCTTTTGGGGGCAAGATATGTTGAAGCCACGTTCGCGCGATCCTGCGATGAACAACCCCTCGTCAATCGACGATCCATTGAAACGGTCATGTCATTCGTAAGCCAAGAAGGTTAAGTGGACCATTTGTACCATACGTTTGAAGAGAGCATATCGACCAACTGGCAGAAGGGTATGATCGACCATAAAGGAAGTTAAATGAGGGCAAGATTAAACACCCCTCCGCGACGGGTTTGAAACCCAGACCGCGCTCATGATAGTGCATTGAACCGGCGAGATTGCTTTTGCGGAGCTCTACGCGTTCGGCTGGAGGCATACTATCAACCCTGTTTCTGGTCTTAACCTTGCGCAGGAACCACCTCTGCGGTCTGGACGGTTACGTTTTCTTCGCCCTACAGCGTCAAAACTGTCGACCCGGTGGTTTTGCGTGCTTCAAGAGCCCGATGCGCCTTAGCGACTTCTTCGAGTGCAAATCGCTGGCCGATCTCGATTTTTACCGCGCCGGACATGACTTTGCCAAACAGCCGTGCCGCCATTTCCTGACAAATGGCATGGTCGGCAATATGGGTGAACAGCGTGGGCCGGGTAATCTTGATCGAGCCCTTGGCCGCCAGTGTCATGATATTCATCGGCGGCACCGGCCCTGATGCGGCCCCGAAAGCGATCATCATGCCCAACGGGCGTAGACAATCAAGAGAGCCATCGAACGTGTCCTTGCCGACCGAATCCATGACCACATGCACGCCCTTGCCACCGGTCAATGCGCGCACCTTCGGGGCAAAATCGCCATCGCGGTAATTGATCGCGTGAACCGCGCCATGATCGAGCGCCATCTGGCATTTTTCGTCCGACCCGGCGGTAGCGATGAGGTTTATGCCTTCCGAGCGCGCCCACTGGCAGGCGATGAGGCCCACACCCCCGGCCGCGGCATGGAACAGCACCCAGTCACCCTTGGCAATTGGTGTGGTGCGGTTGAAAAGATAGTCAACCGTCAGCCCCTTCAACATCATCGCCGCCCCCTCCTCAAACGAGATACCATCGGGCAAGGGGCAAACCTGGGCGGCGGGCATCACCCGCGCCTCTGCATAGGCGCCGGGCGGCATCGAGGCATAGGCGACGCGGTCACCCTTTTTCAGATGGGTGACGCCACCGCCCACGGCATCGACGATACCTGCGGCCTCCATCCCCAGGGTTGCGGGCAAGGTCAGCGGGTAGGTGCCTGTCCGCTGGTAGACATCGATGAAATTCAGCCCGCAGGCTTTGTGACGGATGCGGATTTCGCCGGTGCCGGGATCACCGACGCGGTGGTCAGTGAGCTTCAGGACTTCTGGTCCGCCGAATGTGTCGATTGTTACTGTGCGTGCGAAGGTGTCAGCCATCCCGCGTTCCTTTTTTTGCAATACAATGGACCCTGGAGCCCAGTCTAGGCCGGGAAAGTGGCACCTTCAATTCCATTCCTCGCCGCAACATGGCAACAGGAATCCCCCTGGTTGCCGAGAAATTGCCGCAAACATCGGCTAGAACCGACACAAGGTTAGAAGGGACGTAGGAAACATGGGTAAGATACTTGCGATCGGGGCTTTCCTGATTGCCGTTGCAATTGGACTGGGGGTCGATTTCAGTCGGGTCGCCAAGGAACATCCGCATGGGGCCTATTCGCTGGCGGATCATATGGCCTTCCGCAAGGCCGCGTTCAAAGCCAGCCTGACCGGACTTGCGGGCGGATCAAGCATTCTGCCACCTGCGCCCGCAGGCTGGACCCGCCACGCCGCCCTTTTTGAGGATTCTCTTCGTGCCTATGATGTCGAGATGGCACCAGAGGCAATCGAAGCCGGAAAATCGCTGGAAAAATCTATTCTGGACGGACTACCGGGGTACAAGCGTCACTATTTGACCTATGAAAACGAAGGCAAGATCGTTGTCATTGATGTGACTGTCGTTCCCCAGAGCGAAGCCACCCGCAAGGGTCGGATGGCCATCGGCATGATGTACCGCCGACTCGCTGGTGGCGCGCAACCGTACATGAGCACGGCCGACGTTGATCTGGCTACCGTCAAGAACCACATGACGGGCAAGGGCCAGTTG
>JBATDH010000324.1:0-20482 GCA_049663365.1 Albidovulum sp.
CATAGGCAATAACATTGACGACTCCGGACAGGACCAAAGCCCCATCCGACCGGTCAAACGGCATTTTTGGTATCGCCCAGGTTCCGGTGGCAAATGCCAATGGCAGCGCCAATCCCGCGCTCAGGATCGAGGCCCCCAGCAAGAGTTGAAGCGGATCGAGTCCGCCGCGCCCAATACGCCCCAACCCTGCCCCTTCGAGCGCATAGAAAAAAACCGCGATCAGCGCCAGCGGAATGAAGATTGCCATCTCCGGTTGCGGCAGGCTTGTCTCCGGCAGCGCAATCAACAAGACACCGGCCAGACCCAGCGAAATGCCGACTATTCGCGGCAGCGTCGGGCGGTCAATTCCAAAGGCCACGGCCATCGGCAACGCCACCATCGGGATCAGCGACATGCAGACCGAAATCACTCCGGCCGGCAGATATTGCGCAGCGGTAAATGAAGCTGCACTTGGCAGGATCGTCCCACACAGGCCGACAAAGGCATACCGCCACAAATCGGGCATCGCCAGTGGCAGGCGTCGGGTCGTGAAAAAAACGGTTATTCCCAGAAACGCCACGGAAATGAGCGCACTCCAGAAGATGATGCCGAAATTCCGGTAGCCGCCCAAAATCGCCATCTTGGTCAGTGGAAAGGTCAGCGCCCAAACCGCGCCGATAGCCAGATTCGCACCCAAAAAGGCAATGCTCAGCTTCACGGTGCAGCTTCCTCCAACCGCCCGCCAATGCGGATCATCCGCACCTTTTGTGCCAGACCCGTGCGGTCATCGGTTTCAACATAGACGCCCGCCAGCGTTGCATCGCCATTTGCCGGGGTGAAACGATCCTTGCCCATGCCGGTGACAAAGCGGCGCATCGGTTCCAGCTTGTCCATGCCGATAACCGAATTGTAGTCGCCGCACATCCCGGCATCCGACTGAAACGCCGTGCCGCCGCCCAATATCTGCGTATCGGCCGTCGGCACATGGGTATGGGTGCCCACGACCAGGCTGGCGCGACCGTCGCACCAATGGCCCATCGCCATCTTTTCGCTGGTCGCCTCGCAGTGGATATCGACGATCGCCGCCTGCGCCACACCGCCCAAGGGATGCGCCCGCAGCACCCCGTCAATCGCCGAAAACGGATCGTCAAAGGGGCGTTTCATGAAAACCTGTCCCAGCACCTGCGCCACCAGAACCTTGCGCCCGCCCCTGGCTTCAAAAACCCGCGCGCCCTTGCCGGGGGCATTTTTGGCGAAATTGACCGGGCGCAGGATGCGTGGCTCGGCCTCGATAAAGGAAAGCATGTCCTTTTGGTCAAACGCATGATCGCCCAGCGTCACGCAATCGGCCCCCGCCGCCAGCAGCGCCCTGGCATGGTCCGCCGACAGGCCGACGCCTGAAGTCGCGTTTTCGCCATTGACCACCACGAAATCGAGCCCCCAGTCAGCCCGCAGACCGGACAACCGCCCGGTAACTGCCGCACGCCCAGCGCGGCCCATGACATCGCCCAAAAACAATAGCTTCATGCGCCTCTGGGTAAGGCCGCCCGACGTAACTGGCAAGCACCGAATGGGGTTTTCTGCGCACCGGGGATAAGCGGCATTCCGCCATTGCGCGTTGGCATGTCTACGGGTCTGTTGACCGAAGGCTGCGCGTACACCTACCGTTCGTATCGGGGGAAGACACTTTGAGGGATAAAGATTATGAACCTTCGTAGATTTGGAAACACCGCGGTCACCCTATTTGCATTGATCGCCGCCCCCTCCGCCTATGCCACAACGGTCACGTTCGACGCCTTGCCCGATTACGGCACGGCGCTTGACGACTATTTCAATACCGGCTCCTTCACGCCCTATGTCGAAAACGGCGTGACCGTTACGCCGACGAACGGGTTGCTGGCCTGGGATACAGCGCCGGGTCTGGCGCATATGGACGATTCCGGCACCGATTTTGCCTCGGGCCTGCTGTTCACCATGGCGACGGCCTTTGATGCCGTCAGCTTTTCGCTGATCTCGCTGGGTTTCAACTTTTTCGACGAACACGGGCCGCTGGGTGAAACCATCCATGTCACCGGTTTCACTGGCGGCAGCACTGTTGCCTTTGCCGACTTCATGATGTCAGGCGATTACCTGGATAGTCAGAGCTTCACGCTGGGCAGCGGTTTTTCGGCGCTCGATGCGCTATTGATCGAGATTGTCTATCCTGCCAACGCGCCCTATTGCGACGCACCCTGCGGCCACTTCGATCTTGATACCGTGGTTCTGGCGCCCATCGTGCCAACCGTGCCGGTGCCCCCGGCTGTGGCGATGATGGGCATGGCAGGTCTGGCGCTGTTCGGTATCCGCAAACGCAGACGGCGGCTCAGCGCCTGACCCGTTTTGGGTCAATGACCTCGGATTCAGTAACGATCAGGTCCAGCGGCTGGTCGGTTGGCTCGGTCGGCACATTGTCCACTTCCTGTGCGCCATAGGCGAAGCCAATGGCGATCACGGAGCCATGGGCGCACAACCCTTCCAATGTGCGGTCATAAAACCCACCGCCATAGCCCAGCCGGTAGCCGCGCCGGTCAAATGCCAGAAGCGGTACGATCAGAACCTCCGGCACCAGCCAGTCGCCCGCCTCGGGGATCAGCGCGCCGAAGGTGCCCGCAACCATCACCGCGTCTGGCGTCCATTGGCGAAACAGCAACGGCTGCGCCGCCGCCTTGATCACCGGCACACCGACCGGCCCCTGATGGGCCGCCATCGCAGGCAGGCAGTCGATTTCGGTGCGCATCGGCATATACCCGGCCAGAACCTTGCCTGTATAGGCCGTCAGAACTTCGGCCAGCCTTTCCGCCTCGTCCCCCTGACGCGCGCCATGCACCGCCTTGCGCCGCAAAAACGCTTCGGCCCGTGCAGCCGCCTTGATCTCGGCCTTGCTCATAGCAAGACCAGACTGGCCAGACCTAGGAACGCCAGAAACCCGATCACGTCTGTGACGGTTGTCACAAACGCGCCCGAGGCCAGTGCCGGATCAACCCCCATTTTTTCGAGGCTGACCGGCACCAGTGTTCCGGCCAGCCCGGCGACCAGCAGATTGATCACCATCGCAACCGCCAGCACAACACCGATTATCGGCGATGCGAACCAGAACCAGCCGACCGCCCCCATGACCATTGCAAAGACCACCCCGTTCAACAGCCCCACGAAAGCTTCGCGCCGAACGACCCGCCAGAGGTTCGACCCGGTCAGGTCGCGGGTAGCGATCGAGCGTACCGCGACGGTCAGTGACTGGGTTCCGGCATTGCCCCCCATTGAGGCGACAATCGGCATCAAGACGGCCAGCGCCACGACCTGCACCAGAATACCCTCGAACTGGGCAATGACGACAGAGGCAAGGATTGCCGTCACCAGATTGACAGCCAGCCAGGGCAAGCGCAGCTTGGCGGTTTCAATCACGCTGTCGGAAAGCGACCCATCGCCGACACCAGCCAGACGCAGAATGTCTTCTTCGTGTTCTTCGTCCAGCACCGCCATGGCATCATCAATGGTGATGACACCCACCAGGCGGCCATCGGCATCCACCACCGGCGCCGAAATCAGGTGATACTGGTTAAAGGCATAGGCGACGTCGCCTTCCTCCTCCATCACGTCGATGGTGCGAAAGCTTTCTTCGACAATGTCGACCAGTTTGACCGCACGCTTGGATGACAAGAGCTTGCCCAGCGTCACATTGCCGGTCGGGTGCCAGCGCGGATCGACAATGATGACATGATAGAACTGATCCGGCAGCTCTTTGGCACTACGCAGAAAATCAATCGCCTCGCCGACGGTCCAATGCTCGGGGGCTGTCACAACCTCGCGCTGCATCAGGCGACCGGCGGAATATTCCGGATAGGCCATTGACTGTTCGACAGCGGCCCGGTCGCTGTCTTCCAAAGCTCCGAGAATGCGTTCCTGCTGCGGGACTTCGAGATCTTCGATCAGATCGACAACGTCATCGGAATCGAGTTCCCGGACCGCGTCGGACAGAACGTCATGCGGCAGAAGGTCGATCACTTCCTCGCGGATCGATTCGTCCAGTTCCGACAGGATTTCGCCGTCGATCCCGCCCGACCAGAGCGCGATCAGCCCGGCCCGGTCCGCCGATCCGATCTGTTCCAGAAGGTCGGCGATGTCGGCGGCGTGGAGCGGCTCCATCAGCGCGTCAATGGCGGCTGTGTCCCCGGCCTCGACAGCATCGAGAATGGCATCGACGACGCGCGAGTCGAGGATATATTCATCCTCGTCGCGGTCGATCACCTCGTCTTCGGTCTCGGCCATACCACCCCCTGCTGCATTACCGCGAACTTACCGGAAGCAGTTTCAAAGAAACAGAGGCAAGCCAGAGATTTCCCTTGAGGCATTGACCGGTTAGGATTTCCGCGCGGAACCCGAAGGATTGTATCATGGCTGACCTGCTGATCGGACAAACCCTGAGCTTTGCCGACAACCCGATGACCGAAGGGCTTGCGTCAGCAAGACATAGTGCACGTGGCGGCGTGCTGATCGATGGCGGCCGCATTGCCGCCGTGGGCGAGGCCGATGACCTGCGCGCGGCACACCCTGCTGCGCATGTGACAGATTACGGATCAGCGCTGATTTCCGCAGGATTCATTGACGCCCATGTCCATTACCCGCAGACCGCGATGATCGCGAGCTGGGGCAAAAGGCTGATCGACTGGCTGAACAGCTATACCTTCCCTGAAGAAATGAAATTCGCCGACCCGGCCTATGCGGCCGAGATTGCCGCGCGCTATGTCGATCTGGCGCTGGCGCATGGCACGACGTCGATGTGCAGCTACACGACGATCCACCCGGCCAGTGTCGACGCCTTTTTTGAGGCCGCGCGCGCAAGGGGGTTGCGGGCCTGGGCCGGGAAGACCTGCATGGACCGCAACGCCCCCGAAGGCCTGTGCGACACGCCCCGGTCCGCCTATGACGACAGCAAGCGGTTACTGGAAAAGTGGCATGGGGTCGACCGACTTTCCTATGTCGTAACGCCGCGCTTTTCCCCGACATCCACCCCCGATCAGCTTGCCGCAATGGGGGCACTCTGGGCCGAACACCCGGATTGCCTGATGCAAACCCATCTTTCGGAACAGACCGATGAGGTCGCCTGGGTCAAATCGCTTTTCCCCGAGGCGCGCGACTATCTCGATACCTATGAAGCCCACGGGTTGCTTGGCCCCGGCGCGCTTTTCGGCCATGCGATATATCTTGAACCGCGCGAGATCGACCGGATCAGGGACGTCGATGCCAGCCTGATCCACTGCCCGACCTCGAACACCTTCATCGGCTCGGGCCTGTTTGACATGGACGGGCTGTCACGCGGCGGCCACCGCATTGGCCTGGCCACCGATACCGGGGGTGGTTCGAGCTTTTCGATGCTGCGCACGATGGCAGCGGCCTACGAGGTGGCCCAGTTGCGCGGTCGGGCGCTGCATCCGGCGGAACTCTGGTGGCTGGCCACACAAGGGGCGGCGCGATCCCTGCGCGCCGATGACAGGATCGGCAATCTGGCACCGGGAATGGAGGCTGACATCGCCGTGATTGACCTCGCCTCCACCCCCGCCATCGCCCAGCGTTGCGCGCGGGCCATTGATCTTTGGGAAGCGATCTTTCCCACGATCATGATGGGGGATGATCGGGCGGTGAAAGCGGTCTGGATCAATGGGCGGCTGCAATGATTTAGCAGAGACGCCTGAGGCGTCACAAGATAGCAGGGTCGCCGCGAAACGCGGCTCCCGTTGCCTCCGGCGGGAGTATTTTTGCAAAGAAGAAGCACTGTGTAGCTTGTTGTTGGGGGTTTGGGATCAGGCCATAAGATTGGCGGCGAGGCGGTTCTGGTCCGCGATGGCGCGCGGCAGGTCGATGGTGGTGATCTGCCCGTCGCGCACCACCTGGCGGCCTTCGACGAAAAGATCGCGTACCCTTGTCGGACCGCACAGAACCAGAGCGGCGACTGGATCCCAGGCCCCCGCTGCCTCGATGCCCGAAACATCCCAGATCGCGATGTCGGCGCGCTTGCCGGGTTCCAGCGAGCCGCAATCGGGACGCCCGAGAACCTGTGCGCCGCCCAGGGTGGCGATTTCAAGTGTCTCGCGCGCGGCCATGGCATCGGCCCCGCTGACGACCCGCTGCAACAAAAGCATCTGGCGCGCTTCGAGCACCAGGTTTCCGCCATCATTTGAGGCCGATCCATCAACCCCGAGCGCCACCTTGACGCCCCGATCGCGCATCGCCCTGACCGGTGCTATTCCCGAGCCAAGGCGGCAGTTCGAACAGGGGCAATGCGCGACCCCGGTGCGCGAGCGGGCGAAAAGATCAATCTCGGCACCATCGAGTTTCACGCAATGAGCGTGCCACACGTCATCGCCGGTCCAGCCCAGATCTTCGGCATATTGGCCGGGGCGACAGCCGAATTGGGCCAGGGAATAGGCGATGTCCTCGTCATTTTCGGCGAGATGGGTGTGCAGCATGACCCGTTTGTCACGCGCCAGAGCCGCCGCGTCGCGCATCAGATCGCGGCTGACCGAAAACGGCGAGCAAGGCGCGAGCCCGACCCGCACCATCGCCCCTTCGGCCGGATCGTGAAAAGCGTCAACAACCCGTACCATGTCGGCCAGAATATCCGATTCACGTTCCACCAGGCTGTCGGGCGGCAAACCGCCCGCGCTTTCACCGATCGACATCGCGCCACGGGTGGGATGAAACCGCAGCCCGATTTCGCGCGCGGCGTCAATGGTATCGTCCAGCCGCGCCCCGCGAGGGAACAGGTAAAGATGGTCTGAACTTTGCGTGCAGCCAGACAGGGCCAGTTCGGCCAGCCCGATCAAGGCTGATATGCGCATTTCGTCCGGTCCAAACCGCGCCCAGATCGGATAAAGCGTTTTCAGCCAACCAAAGAGCAGCGCGTCCTGGCCGCCCGGCACCACTCGTGTCAAACTCTGGTAAAGGTGATGATGGGTGTTGACCAACCCCGGTGTGACCACGCAGCCGCGCGCCTCGATCACCGTGCCCTTGGTTGCCAGCCCTTTACCAACGGCGGCAATCACGCCACCGCGGATCAGGACATCACCGCCAGCGATTTCGGACCGCGCGCCGTTCATCGTCACCACCGACGCCGCCCCGCGAATCAGGGTTTCCAACATCCGTCTCTCCTCAGTCAGGGGCAGTGGCGCAAGCATGAGCCGTTTTCATCTGACTCGAACAGACCCGCCGGTGGTGTCCTGACGCCGTCACCGTCCTATGCCAACGACAAGATTGCCAACGCCTCGGCATGAATGGTCGCATTGGCGGCGGCCAACACCCGGCCACCGTGATGCACCGGCGCGCCTTGCCAATCGGTGACGATCCCGCCGGCGGCTTCGATCACGGCGATCGGGGCCTGTACATCATAGGCTTTCAGGCCCGCTTCGATCACCAGATCAATCTGGCCGGCCGCAATCAGTGCATAGGCATAGCAATCCATCCCGTATCGGGTCAGCCGTGCCCTGGCCGAAACCTGCACAAAGGCTGCCCCTTCCTGAGGCGTCCCGACACTTGGGAAAGTGGTGAACAGGATCGCCTCAGACAGGGGCCGCGCCGGACGGCTACGCAGGTCTTTGCGGCCCATCGGGCCGACAACCTCGGCCAAGCCAAACCCGCCGGAAAAGCGCTCGCCGATATAGGGCTGGTCAATGATGCCAAAAATCGGGCCATCGGCGTCGGCCACCGAAATCAGCACGCCCCAAGTCGGGGTGCCCGACAAATATCCGCGTGTGCCGTCAATCGGATCAAGCACCCATGTCAGCCCGGATGCGCCTGATTTTACCCCGAACTCTTCGCCCAAAATACCATCGTCCGGGCGGCGTTCGGCCAGCATCTCTCGCATTCTTTGTTCGGCGGCGCGGTCCGCCACCGTCACCGGATCGAAATGCGATAGTTCCTTGTTTTCGGCAGAAAGCCCGTCGGCGCGAAAGTGTTCCAAGGTTGCCAGCCGTGCTGCGTCGGCTAAAGCATGCGCCGTCTCGACCAGCGCCAGGCGCTCATTTTCAGAAATCCGGACCATCGGCACCTCTCGCTTTGCTGTCAAAGCGGTAGCTCTCAGATCCAAACTGGTCAAGCAGCGTCGGACAGAACCTTGGCCAGATCGAACAGCCTGCGACGTTGCGGCTCGGGGATCGCGTAATACGACCGCACCAGCATCATCGCTTCCTTGTCCGCCATGATATCACCGGCAAGTTCATCGGCTTCGGGTGCGCGCGCATCGAGACCTTCAAAGAAAAAGCTGATGGAGACGCCCAGCGCATCGGAAATATCCCAAAGCCGGGACGCCGAAATCCGGTTCATGCCGGTTTCATATTTCTGTATCTGCTGAAACTTGATGCCAACTTTGTCCGCAAGCTGTTGCTGGGTCATGCCCACCATCCACCTGCGGTGGCGGACGCGCTTGCCAACATGGACGTCTACGGGGTGTTTCATGTGTCGTCTCCAAATTGTATCAATCATTATACAAGCAAGTATCGTGCCAAACTTACTGGTCGCCCGAATGTTTTTTTGCAAAATCACTCAAATGCAAAAAGAACTGCGACTCGGCGGGATATTACGACAAAACCGCCTGACGAGATATGCTCGCCCTATGGGTTTCCACAGAGACCTTCGCTCGCCTTGGTCATTTTTGCGTTATTTGTTGCAAAATGCAATAAATAAGCCAAACGATTTTCATTTTGCAAAACTTCATGCCGTTTCTTGCGGTGACGATGGGCGAGTATCCGCCTGAGTGTCGTACCCCGACGCGATCGATCAGTCGGCAACGCCCGAAACTCCCGGTCATTCGGCACCAGCCCAACCCACCAAAGCAGATGTTCAATCTGCCAAATACTGTTTTTGGGGGTGGTTGTTCGCTTTCGAAGACGGTTTTCGATTGATACTAAGACCTGCAACAGGGGAAAGGGCAGAACATGAAGGCACTGCAAATCACCAGTTTCGGTTCAGAACCGGAACTTTTCGACCTCTCTATCCCCGCCCCTGCCAAAGGCGAGGCCCTGGTGGAAATTCATGCCTGCGGTCTGAATTTCGCTGACCTCTTGATGATCGACGGCAAATATCAGGAACGCCCGCCACTGCCCCTGACGCTCGGGATGGAACCCGTCGGCATCGTCCGGTCCCTTGGCCCGGACACAGATGGACCGGCCCCCGGCACCCGGGTAGCGGTCTACACCAATGCGGGCGGCCTGGCCGAAATGGGTTGTTTTCCCGTAGACAGATGCCTGCCCCTGCCACCCGACATGCCCTTTGACCACGCGGCCGCGCTGCAAATCGCCTATGGCACCAGCCATGTTGCATTGGTGGATCGGGCGCGGCTTCAACCCGGCGAAACACTCTTGGTATTGGGTGCCGCAGGCGGCGTGGGCCTGACCGCGGTGGAGATCGGCAAACGCATGGGCGCGCGGGTCATCGCCTGCGCCCGCGGGACAGACAAGCTGGCCATTGCCGAATCCGCCGGGGCCGACCATCTGATCGACAGCGAAACCGATGATCTGCGCGCCGCCATCAAGACGCTGGGCGGGGCCGATGTCGTCTACGATCCCGTTGGCGGCGATCAGTTCGACGCCGCTTTTCGTGCCACCCGGCCGGGGGGGCGCATCATTGTCATAGGCTTTGCCAGTGGCCATGTGCCGCAAATCGCCGCCAACCACCTGCTGGTCAAGAACATCATGGTCATCGGACATTATTGGGGCGGGTATCTGGGTTTTCGCCCCGACGTACTGAAACAAAGTCTGCAAACACTGCTGGCCTGGTATGGCGAGGGGAAGCTCAATCCACATGTAAGCCACGCCCTGCCGCTGATCCGCGCCAAAGAGGCGCTTGACCTGCTGCGCACCCGCAAATCAAGCGGCAAGGTTGTTGTGACGATGTAGGGTTATTCGGCGGCGTCCAGCATCTGCCCGCAGCGTCCGTCACCATAGCTGCACCGCAACTGGGCCAGGAGCCTGTCCACGACCTCGCCCTTCTGCACACCGGCCTCATACATGCAGATATCAAGCTGCCCCAGATCCGGCAGCGCGTTGGCCCCTTCAATGACCGCCAGCCCTTCGGTCAACCCACCCTCCAGCCGCGCCGTCACCGATAGATCAGCCGCTACGGTGGCATCCGCCACCTGCTCGGATTCGCCACCAACCGCCATTTCCCAGCCGATCCCGGCCCCATTCAGCGCGGCCTGCGCGACCGGGCGGAAAAAACACGTTTCGATAAATGCCAACCGCAACGGGCGTTGCTGCCAGGCATTTCCCCCATCGGCCCCGATCCAGACCAGTTTGCGGGTAGCCAGACGCTCACCGCCTTGGCTTGGTGCTGCCTCGGTCGTCAAAATCACGTCGAACTCGCCGCGCGTGAATCCTTCCTTGAGCTTTGAGGTAAAGCACGACACCAGATTGATCCGCATCCGCGGATATTCCGCCGCCATCGCCTTCAGAATGCGCGGGATATGCGGATAGACGATGTCATGTGGCACCCCAAGCCGCAGCTCGCCCTCGAACGCGCCATCCGTCAGCCGCGACAATGCTTCATCATTGAGAACCAGCATCCGCCGGGCATAACCCAATAGCTGCTCGCCCTCCGATGTCAGCGTCAATTTGCGCGCCGCGCGGGAAAAGAAGCTTTGGCCCAGCCCTTCCTCCAGCCGTTTCAGCTGCATCGATACCGCCGACTGGGTCAGGTTCAAAAGCCCCGCCGCCCGCGTCACACCGCCTGTATCGGCGACCGTCACGAAAGAGCGCAGCGCGGTCAGGTCAAGATTTCTTGCCATATCAAACCTCGTGATGCTTAAACCGACAATCATTCATTTTATAAATGAAACACAATCAGGCATAACAATCAAGGAACTTCATATGAAGGGACCGATACATCAAATTGAGAGAGGTATCATCATGGAAAACTGCATCGCTCAACCCGCCTCCCGCCGCCACGCCCGGCTGTTTGCCCGCATCACTCAAATGCTGGCCGTGGCGCGTCAGCGCCGCAGACTGCTCCATTTCAGCGACCGGCTTCTCGACGACATGGGAATTGACCGTGAAACTGCCATTCGCGAGGCCAGCCGCCCGATATGGGACGTGCCAAAGGGCTGGCGCCGGGGCCATTGCGACATTTATTGACGGAAACGCTTGAAAACCCATGCCACATTCCCGATATTCCTTCGTGAAGGCCTGTGTCCGGTCGGACGCGCGCTCGAGGGATTTATCAGGAGGCTTGGATGGCTGACTACAGAACGATGGATGCGGGCCAGGTCGGCACCCGCATATCGGCAATCGACCAGGGGCTTCGCGCCCATATGAACAAGGTCTACGGCACAATGTCCGTTGGCATGCTGATCACGGCACTTGCCGCCTGGGCCATTTCCGGTCTGGCTGTGACGACAGATCCGGCTGCGGCCGTCGCCCAGATCGGCGCGGACAAATATCTGACCCAGCTTGGGGCCACGCTCTATATGTCGCCGCTGAAATGGGTGGTGATGTTCGCGCCGCTGGCCTTTGTCTTTGGCTTCAGCGCCATGATCAACCGCATGTCAGCCGCAACCGCGCAACTGGTCTTTTATGCCTTCGCCGCCACCATGGGCGTGTCGATCAGCTCAATCTTTCTGGTCTTCACCGGCATGTCGATTGTTCAGACCTTTCTTGTGACGGCCATCGCTTTCGCGGGACTGTCGCTTTGGGGCTACACAACGAAAAAGGATATTTCGGGCTGGGGGTCATTCCTGATCATGGGCGTGATCGGCCTTCTGGTCGCCTCGATCGTCAATATCTTCCTCGGCTCGGGCATCGTGCAACTGGCAATCTCGGCCATCGGCGTGCTGATCTTTGCGGGTCTGACCGCCTATGACACCCAGCGCATCAAGACCGACTACATCGCCCATGCCCAACATGGCGACAGCGAATGGCTGGGCAAGTCGGCGATCATGGGGGCGCTGAACCTCTATCTCGATTTCATCAACATGTTCATGTTCCTGCTGCAGTTTCTCGGCAACCGCGAGTAATCTGACAGCAACATGATGACAGATCAGGCCGCCTCCGGGCGGCCTTTTCCGTTGCCCCAGCCCCGTGCCTTGCCCACAAAGAAAAAGGCCGCGCATCCCGCGCGGCCTTCCATTCCCTCACGGCAGGGCAGATCTTACTTGATCTTGCCTTCCTTGTATTCGACGTGCTTGCGCACAACCGGGTCGTATTTGTTCACGGCCATCTTTTCGGTCATGGTGCGGGCATTCTTCTTGGTCACATAGAAGTGCCCGGTGCCCGCCGTCGAGTTCAGACGGATCTTGATCGTCGTCGGCTTCGCCATAGTTCTTCTCCACTTGCCAGGCAGCAAACTGCCCGCGAAATCCTTGAAGCCCGCCTTTTACGGATGACAGCGGCGGAGTCAACAGTCAAAGCGGGGAAAGGTCGGCATATTCCCCCGGCCGCGCAGGAAAAATACCTCAGGCAGAGGTATATGAGCCAAAATGAAACCCCGCCTTCACCTTTGTCCAAAAACTCCCGCCAGAGGCACGCGCGCGCCAGCGCGCCCTCAAAATAACCTGCCGCCGCAAGGTGGCTCCGGTGGTTCACGTCAGCCTGAAAATATGCGCGGATAGCCTGTAAGCCGGATTCTGTCCGCCCCGGACCGTGATCCGGGGTTGGATGACCATTCCTCTTGGCGCGCCGTTACCGGCGTGCTCTGGCTGCCAACCCGGACCTCTCGGGCTGAAATCACCCTGCGGGCGGTATCCCGGACCGGGGTCCGCGACCGGCCCCGCGCGAGGCCCCTATTTGGCATTGCTCCCGGTGGGGCTTGCCGTGCCGTCCTTGTTACCAAGTCCGCGGTGGGCTCTTGCCCCACCGTTTCACCCTTACCCGATCCGAAGACAAGGCGGTTTCTTTTCTGTGGCGCTTTCCCTCGGGTTGCCCCGGCCGGGCGTTACCCGGCACCGTTCTTTCATGGAGTCCGGACTTTCCTCGCCCCGGACCTGATCCGGGGCGCGGTCATCCAGCCATCCGCGCAACTGCTCAGTTAGGCTTCCGCTGCGCCCCCGTCAACCGGGAAGCGGCGGGCAAGGTCAGCCGCCAACCTGCGGTCCGCTGCACCTTCCGGGCCCGTCGCCCAGGGACGAAAACGCAGACGAAACGCGGCCAGCAGGGCATCCGGGGCAACATCGCCATAGCCGAACCGGCGCAGCGACGATACCAGGGGGCGCTCTGCCCCACCTTCCCGAGGCCAGACCGACAGACCCAAAAGCGCCAGCCGCCGCCAGTCGAAACGGGCGCCGGGGTCGCGTTTGCGTTCGGGGGCGAGGTCGGAATGGGCGATAACCCGTTCGGGACGAATGTCCCAGCGCACCATAATCTCGATCAGCAGGCTTTCCAGTGCTGCCATCTGCGGTTCGGGGAATGGCACATCGCCGGGATTGGCCAGCTCAATTCCGATGGAATGCGAATTGACATCATCAATGCCACCCCAACGGCCCGCCCCGGCGTGCCATGCGCGCGCGGCTTCAGGCACCAGCCTCTCGACTGCGCCGGTTTCGGCCACCAGATAATGCGCCGAAACCTCGGCCATAGGATCGCAGAGCCGCGCCCGCGCTTCGGCACAACTGGCCATGCCGGTATAGTGCAGAACAATCAGGCTCGGGCGCACCCCGCCCCGGCGCGGGCCGCAATTAGACGAGGTGGATCCCCCCTGCACGCCTCAGCCGCGTACTTTCTGAAACGGCGTCGGATCCCAGAAACAGGCAAACCCGTCACCATCGGGGTCAAGGTTCTTGCGGTCGCGCTGCGGCCCGCCGGCCTTCAAAAACGCCACCTGCGCATCTTCGGGTGTTGCGTAACGCGCGCAGGCCCGTTCGGTGTTGCTGAACAGCCCGCGGCCGCGTTTGTAGGTGGGCTGGCCAAGCCGGTTCGGCGCATTGATCGCATACTCGATCAGATCCGGCCCGGCACTGTTGCCGCTGCGCTGCGGCAATTCGGTCGGCGCAATCTGCTGGAACTGCGCCTTGTTCTGGTCAATGCGCTGCTTGTCAGAGGCGATGGTTTCGCGCGACGCAACAGCACCGAAATCCTGTTCGTCGGAAATGCCGACATTGCCCGAAGGCGCCTGGCCGGTTTCAGGTGCCGCAGCAACGGTTGAGGCAACCGGCGGAGAAACCGCAGGTTGCGGCGTCACGGCGTTCAAAGGTGCAGAGACGACTGTCGACTGGCTCTGCAAGAGCAAGGCACCCGCCGAGGGGGTCGAGGTTACGGGCAACTGATTGACCGGCCCCGGCGCAGGTGCGGGCTGAACCGCCATCTTGGCTTCGAGCGCCCGGCGTTTTTGATAATCGCCGTAGCTTTCAAAACCGACACCGCTTTGGGTATCATTCGGCACCGGCGGCTGGCAGGCCGCCAACAGCGCGATGGCAAGGCAAGATGCAACTATCCGCATATCAGGAACCCACTTTCCCCAAAACTCGCGCGCCCCTTACCACCATTTCGCGGGCTTGGAAACAAAGCCTGCCGCGCGTTCCAGCACATAGGCGTGATTCAGCAGATCACCCTCTTCCCAGGGCCGCCCGATCAGTTGCAGCCCTAAAGGCAGTCCCTGACGGTCCAACCCGACCGGAACCGCAATGCCCGGAAGACCGGCAAGGTTGACCGTGACAGTAAAGACGTCATTAAGGTACATGGCTATTGGATCGGCATCGGCCATCTCGCCCAGCCCAAAGGCCGCCGACGGCGTGGCCGGTGTCAGGATCGCGTCGATACCATCGGCGAACACCGTCTCGAAGTCACGCTTGATCAGGGCGCGGACCTTGCGGGCGCGGTTGTAGTAGGCGTCGTAGAAACCGGCCGACAGAACATAGGTTCCGATCATCACCCGGCGCTGCACCTCGTGGCCAAAGCCCTCGGCGCGGGTTTTTTCATACATCTCGGTAATGCCGTCACCCTGCGCCAGCTTGGCGCGGTGGCCATAGCGCACCCCGTCATAGCGCGCGAGGTTCGAGGACGCTTCGGCAGGGGCCACGACGTAATAGGCTGGCAGCGCGTATTTGGTGTGAGGCAGCGAAATGTCGACGATCTCGGCACCGGCATCCTTCATCATCGCGGTGCCATCTGACCAGAGCTTTTCAATTTCGTCGGGCATACCCTCCATGCGGTATTCGCGCGGAATGCCGATCTTCTTGCCGCGGATGTCACCACTCAGCGCCGCCTCGAAATCCGGCACGGGAATGTCGGCGGAAGTCGAATCTTTGCCATCATACCCGCACATGGCACCCAGCATGATCGCCGCATCCCGCACATCCTTGGTCATCGGTCCGGCCTGATCAAGCGACGAGGCAAAGGCCACAATGCCCCAGCGCGAACAGCGCCCATAGGTTGGCTTGATGCCGGTGATGCCGGTAAAGGCCGCTGGCTGGCGGATCGATCCGCCAGTATCGGTGCCGGTCGCGCCAAGGCAAAGGTCGGCGGCAACGGCAGAGGCAGACCCGCCAGAAGACCCGCCCGGCGTCAGCGCGGTATCATCATTGCCGCGCCGCCAGGGGTTGACCGCATTGCCATAACACGAGGTTTCATTGGACGAGCCCATGGCAAATTCGTCCATGTTCAACTTGCCCAGCATCACCGCACCGGCATCGGCCAATTGCTGGCTGACGGAGGATTCGTATTCCGGGCGGAAGCCTTGCAAAATCCGGCTGCCTGCCTGCGACGCCACGCCTTTGGTGCAGAAAAGATCCTTGATCCCCACCGGAATGCCGCACATTGCCGGGGCCTTTTCGTCGGCTTTCAGCCGCTGATCTGCCGCCCTCGCGCGTTCACGGGCGATCTCGGGCGTCTTGTGGACAAAGGCATTCAGCGCCCCCGCACCGTCAATCGCGGCAAGACAGGCCTCGGTCAAATCGACGCTGGTCACGTCGCCCTTGCGCAGCGCATCGCGCGCGGCGGCGATTGTCAACTCGTTCAAGCCACTCATTCGACCACCTTCGGCACCGCAAAAAACCCTTCTCGCGCGTCCGGCGCATTTTTCAGGATTTGCTTTTGGATATTGCCGTCCGTCACCACGTCTTCACGGCGCACAAGACGCATGGGCGTGACCGATGTCATCGGCTCCACACCCGCAACATCAACCTCATTGAGCTGCTCCATGAAGCTGACAATGCCCGACAATTCACCAGCCAGCGCCGGTAAATCCGCCTCCTTCACCGCGATCCGCGCCAGATGCGCCACACGCCGGGCCGTGTCGATATCGATGGACATGGCTGCTTCTCCTCAGAAATCTCCCGCCCCGTTTAGCCGGGACGTGACTTGCCTGCAAGCCGACCAGAACCAAGCCCTGGCCTTTTCCAACAGCATCACACGCGCTTATCGTCCTGTCGCCTGTTTGCAGCAATGGCAGGGGTTGGCAATTTTGGGTGACGAAGCGGATTTGGCGCGCTAACCTGCATCCCAACGGCAATTGGTTTGGTGTCGGTAACGCTGGTCTTGCGACAGATTTTTCAGGGGTATTCAGGGAAAATGCACTCCAAAATTCTTTCGGATTGCTTGCGGGTTCTTGTGGTTTTCACTGCGTTGATGATCGGGTCCGGCCCACTGAAAGCGCAAAATTCACCGGTGAATTTCGGCTGGGAACTTGTTCCCGCCGCGTCTTCTGTGCATTTTCAGAGCGTCCACAACCAGAACATCATCGAAACCAGCAAGTTTGGTATGACTTCCGGGGCCATTTCACCGGCAGGGCTGGCAATGATCCGCGTCAATCTTGATTCCGTCGATACGCGTGTGAAACTGCGCGATGCCCGCCTGCGATCCTTGCTTTTTGAAACAGCTCAGTACCCTGAGGCGGTCATCACGGCCAGCATCGACACATCTTCGCTGTCAGACCTTGCAGTGACGCGGCGCAAGACCCTGACACTGCCCTATACACTCGCCTTGCATGGGGTTACCCAATCCGCCTTTGCCGAGGTCATTGTCACGATGATCACAAATGACATGGTTTCGGTGGCCTCGGTCGGACCGATCGTCTTGAAAACCGGCGATTTCGGGATGTCTGACGGTATCCGCAAGTTGGAAGAGGCCGCAGGGCTGTCAATTTTTCCGTCGGCGTCGGTGAATTTCAATTTCGCCTTCAAACGGATGACCGCGCAGGAGCCAAAAGATACCATTGCCAAACCGGGCGAGGACGCCTCGGAAACGACAGATCAAACAAGTGCGCCGCCCCCCGTGCTTCCGGATATCACGGTTACAGCGCCCGCCCCGGAAACACCACCCGCAGAGATCGCCGCACCGACGCCTGAACCGGCGGCTCCAAGTTCACCATCCCCCTCCGCAAAGGGGCCAAAAACACTTCGATGCAAGATGACAAGTTATGGCGCGGTTCCCGCCGGATCGAGCATCAAGAAACTGGTCCCGCCGGGCATGACAATCGCGATCAATGGCAAACGCGCAAAGATCAACGGGGTTTCGAACTCCGTTTCGGTCAGTGATACAGGTGACAGGATAAGTTTCAGGTACAGCGGCACACTCGACAAGATCGGGCCTACCGATGTGTCAATGAGTTTTGTTCCGGCAACGGGGTTCTTGTCGGTACGAACCAAAGCCCGCCGGTCGCAGGCGTGGGAAGAAGATTTTCCCGAACGCGCCGGCAAATTCACCATTTCCGGCACTTGCCGGCGGGGATGATCGGTCTCAGCTAGCGCGGGAGCCCGAGAAAGACAGCGCGCAAATCCTTGGCCCGCCGCGACCCAAGCACAGCCAAAAACCCGGCAAGCCCTGTCGGAAATGGTGTGGGGGGCCCACCCGGCGGCTTCAGGCAATCTGGCACCTTCACGTTTTCGGCAAGTCGATTGCGACGCGGCGATTTTCGGTTAGACAATGGACCGTAGCGTAGCGAAATCAATAGGGCGGAAACAGACTATGAACATCATCTGGCTTGGCCATTCCGGCTTTCGTATCGAGATCGAAAACGCAGTAATTCTGATCGACCCCTGGCTGACCGGCAACCCGATGTTCCCCAAAGCGCGGCGCACCGAGGCGGTTGCGGGGGCCACGCATATCCTCATCACCCACGGGCATGGCGACCATACCGGCGATGCGCTGGCTATCGCCAAGTATGCGGGTATCCCGGTGGCCGGTATCTATGACCTGATTTCCCATTGGGAAGGCACCGAAGGCATCACCGGCATCGGCTTCAACAAGGGCGGCACAGTCGATCTCGGCCGTGCCCGCGTGACCATGGTCAATGCCTGCCACTCATCGTCGCTGGAAGGCAAGGACGGCCCGGTCTATGCAGGCCACGAATCCGGCTACATGATCGCGGGCGAAGGCCACACCATCTATGTGTCGGGCGACACCGACATCATGGCTGACATGGGCTGGATGGGTGATCTGCATAACCCCGACATTGGCATCCTTTCGGCCGGCGGGCATTTCACCATGGATATGCAGCGTGCCGCCTATGCAGCCAGAAAGTTCTTCAACTTCAAGACCGTGATCCCCTGCCACTACAGGACATTCCCCGTATTGGCGCAATCGGCAGATGTGCTGAAAGCCGCTTTGCCGGGGGTTGACGTGATCGAACCGGAGGTTCTGGCCCCTATCACGCTTTAGGGTCTTTCATCTGTCTCGTTCTCCCTGATGAACGCGGACTGGTTTACAGCTTGGCCGCTTCCGGCGGCGGGGTGATTTCGGTGCGGCTGACCCGCGATTCGCGCCAGGTGATATAGCTGATCGCCCCGATAATCAGCCCGCCGCCGAGCAGGACAAACGGATCCACCGCCTCGCCGAAAACCAGGCTACCCAGAAGCGTTGCCCAGACCAGTTGCAAGAAGGTGACTGGTTGCGTCACCGTCAGGGGTGCCGCCTGAAACGCCCGTGTCATGAAATAATGCCCCGCCGTGGCAATCACCGCCACCAGCCCCAGCCAGCCAACTTGCGCATAAGACGGCGTGACCCAGACCGGCACGGCCATCGGGATCAGAAAGATCGTCACCATCAGCGACATCATCGCGACGATCACCCCCGGTTTCGCAATCTGGCTCAGCCGTTTGGCGATCAGATATGACCCGGCAAACAGCATGGCCGCACCAAGCTGCGCAAGATGGCCTGACCCAACTTCGCGCAATCCTGGCCGCAGGATAACCAACGCACCGATCAGCGCCACGCCCACAGCCATGATCCGTCTCAGCGCCAGCTTTTCGCCAAAAAACAGCGCCGCCCCAATCGTCACCCCCACCGGATTGAGATAGCCGATCGCCGTCACCTCGGCGACCGGAATGCGCGCCATCGCGAAAAACCACAAGATCACCGCCAGCGAATGCACCCCGCCGCGCACCACGAACAGCCGCATCGCGCCGGGCGCGAACCCGCCACGCAGACTTTGAATGATCGCGGGCGACAGTATCAACACACCGATCGCGTAACGGATCAGGCTGCTTTCTGCCGCCGGCAAATCGGTGCCGAGATAGCGGACAATCCCGGTGACGGCGACAAAAGTCAGGCCACTTGAAAGCATCCAGAGAATGCCCGCCAAGGGGCGCGTGTCGGGTTGGGACTGCATGGCGCGACCTGACACCAATGGGGACGCCACCGCAAGCGCAAAGGCCACCGTTTTGCGGCAACATGATGCAGCCTCTTCCACAACAGTCTATAGCCGGATGTGCCAATACCTGGGGCTGGCGCGTTCCGGTGCCAACCCGATATCGCGGCGCAGACGGTCGGGCAGATCGGCGGGCGACCGGGCAAGGCTTCGCCCTTGGCCGCGCAACGACGTGGCCAGGACAGTCAGCATGATCCGCAACAGGCCGTGGCGGGCAATCAGTGCCGCAATGGCAACGGCGGGAGGGCTCTCTTCTCGCTGAATTTGAACGTTCATCGGGTTAACTGACCAGACGCTCTGCGCGTTCTGGCTCCTCTTGTAGGATTTCGGATCAGGACTCCCAACGTCAGGACGCATCGGTCCCTTGGTCAGGAATGGCGGTATTGAGGCGGGAGGTTTCGGAAAACGGGCCGGTTCAGGCCCCGGATGCTATCAGCAGTTGTTGCGATAGACCCAGGCGGTTGGAACGGCGGTGTTTCCGGCAGCACCAGCACAAAGGCGCATGGAAAGAACAGTGATCATCATTCTACGCCTCCTTTGATTTGCGCGGCTGAATGCGCGCCTCTTAGATCAATGCCGCCGCTGCACCAAGGGCAAAATCGCGCAACGGTGTTTTCCCGGTCCGGCCTGTGCCAAGCATGCAACAACGGCAAAATGGCACGGGTCGCGGTTCACATCCGCCGTCCAGCAAAGAACTTTTTCAGCAGTTCGGCCGCCTCTCCCGCCCCGATGCCCTCATAGACCTCGGGCACATGATGGCACTGAGGATGCGAAAACACCCGTGCCCCGTGATCGACCCCACCGGATTTAGGATCGGCCGCCCCGTAATAAAGCCGCCCGATCCGCGCCGCCGACATCGCTGCGGCGCACATCGGGCAAGGTTCCAGCGTGACGTATAGGTCAT
>JBATDH010000325.1:0-6295 GCA_049663365.1 Albidovulum sp.
GGATGGCGCGGTGCAGCATCACCGGGCGATGCCGCCCGCCATCCTCGCCGACATATTCCGCCCCGAGCCGCATCGGCAGGTTGAAATCGGCCTGGAAGGTACCGCATTGCCATTCGCGGCCGATGGCGTCGGTCAGCTTGAAATCGAGTTTCGGGCCGTAGAATGCCCCTTCGCCGGGGTCGATCTCATAATCGTTGCGCACCTTTCTGATCGCGTTTTCAAGCGCGGTTTCGGCCTTGTCCCAAATCTCATCCGAGCCCACACGCACATCGGGGCGGGTGGAAAGCTTGATGTCGAATTTGGCAAAGCCGAGATCGGCATAGATCGAGGCCAGCAGATCGAGGAAACCGGCGCATTCCGTCTCGATCTGGTCCTCGGTGCAGAAGATATGGGCGTCGTCCTGAGTAAAGCCGCGCACCCGCATAAGGCCGTGCATGGAACCCGAGGATTCGTAGCGATGGCATGACCCGAATTCGGCCAGCCGCAGCGGCAGGTCGCGGTAGGATTTCAAACCTTGATTATAGACCTGCACATGGCAGGGGCAGTTCATCGGCTTCAGCGCATTGGTGCGCTTTTCCCTGGCGCCTTCCTCGTCCACTTCGACGATGAACATGTTGTCGCGGTAGGCTTCCCAATGACCCGAGCGTTCCCAAAGCACCCGGTCCACCACCTGCGGCGTCTTGATTTCCTTGTAACCGGCCTTTTTCAGGCGTCGGCGCATGTAATCTTCCAACTCGCGGTAAATCGACCAGCCGTTGGGATGCCAGAAGACCATGCCGGGGGCTTCTTCCTGCAAATGGAACAGCTCCATCTCGCGGCCAAGCTTGCGGTGGTCGCGCTTGGCGGCCTCTTCGAGCATGGTCAGATGCGCCTTGAGGTCATCGCGGTTCTTGAAGGCGACACCGTAGATGCGCTGAAGCTGCTTGTTGCGGTGATCGCCGCGCCAATAGGCACCGGCGACCGACATCAGCTTGAAGGCGTCGGGTGGCAATTGGCCGGTATGCTGCAGATGCGGGCCGCGGCAAAGATCCTGCCAGTGGCCGTGCCAATACATGCGCAAGGGTTCATCGCCGGGGATGGCCTCGATCAGTTCGACCTTGAACGGTTCTTTCTTGGCCACGTAATGGGCGATGGCGCGGGCGCGGTCCCAGACTTCGGTTTTCACCGGGTCGCGTTCATTGATGATCGCCTTCATTTCCTTTTCGATCAGTCCTAGGTCTTCGGGTGTGAAGGGTTCGTCGCGGTCGAAGTCATAGTACCAGCCGTTCTCGATCACCGGGCCGATGGTGACCTTGACCTCGGGCCAGAGCTTCTGCACGGCGCGGGCCATGACATGGGCGAAGTCGTGGCGGATGAGTTCGAGTGCGGGGGCGTCGTCGGCCAGGGTATGGATGGCAATCGTGGCATCTGCCGCAATCGGCCATTGCAGGTCATAGTGCTGGCCGTTGACGGTGGCGGAAATGGCTTTTTTGCCCAGGCTCGGGGCGATGGCCTGGGCCACCTCGGCTGCCGTGATGCCTGCGGGAAATTCGCGGGCGTTGCCATCGGGAAAGGTCAGGGAAATCGGGGCCATGTTGGCTCTCCTCGTCGGTTTGGCGCCTACGGGACGCCCGGTTGCGGGTTATGTGCGGCCCTCTATCGGCAATCGGAAGGGCGAAGTCAATCGGGCACATCGGGACGGGCAAGTCGGGGGTTCCACCCCCGAACCCCCGGAGGTATTTAGGCCAAAATGAATTACAGGGGAGCGGTCATGGCGGACTATCTTGAAACGGCTGAGGGGCGGCGCATCGCCTATGACCGTCTGGATGGGGCGGGACCGGGGGTGGTGTTTCTGGGCGGCTTTCGGTCCGACAAGGACGGCACCAAGGCGCTGGCGCTGGAGGACTGGGCGCGGCGACAGGGCGTGGCGTTCTTGCGGTTCGATTATTCGGGTCATGGCCAGTCTTCGGGGGATTTTCTGGAAGGTTGCATCGGCGATTGGTTCGAGGATGCGTGCGCGGGCCTGGAAGCGCTTACCAGCGGGCCGCAGATACTGGTCGGCTCTTCCATGGGGGGCTGGATCGCGCTGTTGCTGGCGCGCGCCTTGCCGAGGAAGGTGGCGGGGCTGGTCACGATCGCGGCGGCACCGGATTTTACCGAAGACGGGATGTGGGCGGATTTCAGCGATGCGCAGAAGGCGGAACTGATCGAGGCGGGCCGCGTGGCCTTGCCATCGGACTATTCCGACGAGCCCTATATCATCACCCGGCACCTCGTCGAGGACGGTCGCAAACATCTGGTGCTGCGCACGCCTTTGCACCTGCCGTTTCCGGTGCGGATGCTGCAAGGCACGGCGGATGCGGATGTGTCGGTGGCAACCGCGACGCGGCTTTTGGACCACGCTTCAGGACCGGATATCCGGCTGACGCTGGTCAAGGGGGCCGATCATCGGTTTTCGACGCCGGAATGCCTGAAGCTGATCGAGCTGTCGGTGCAGAAGGTGGCGCTGCGCGGCCAGTGACGGATCAGACGGCGCGGAGTTTGGCCTTTTTGGACCGTTTGGGACGTTCGCCGCCGCCATTCTGGTCGATGAAGTCGAGCACCAGCGGGCGGATATTGCGCCGCCAGGATTTGCCCGCGAAGATACCGTAGTGGCCGGCCCCCGGTTCCAGATGGCTGGCTTTTTTCGCCTCTGGCAGACCGGTGCAAAGGGCCAGCGCCGCATAACATTGACCGGGGGCGGAGATATCGTCCTTTT
The DNA here is from genome assembly GCA_049663365.1 of Albidovulum sp. Classification (GTDB taxonomy): domain Bacteria; phylum Pseudomonadota; class Alphaproteobacteria; order Rhodobacterales; family Rhodobacteraceae; genus Albidovulum. The sequence goes on from JBATDH010000325.1 coordinate 2,738, forward strand.
CGCCCTCGACCACCTTCACGGCCACCTCGGTGATCTTGCCGATATCGACGCGGCGTCCGGCAACCGTGAAGGCGTTCAGCGCTATTTCACGGTCCTTGAAGATGCGTTCGACGGTGGAGAGATAAAATTCAGCCGTCATGTCCATTACGGACAGATATTCGTCGTAAAACCGGTTATGGGCATCGCGTTCGCCATCTTCACCCTTGGCGGCGGCCAGAATCTTGTCGGAAAAAGCCTGGCCATGGCGGTCAAGGTTCATCGACAGGAATGAGGCGAGCTGCGCCAGCCCCGGATAGACCAGCCGCCCGGCACCGGCGAATTTGAAGCCGACGCGCTGAATGGCCAGATGTTCCAACTGCCCCATGGTCAGGCGGCGGCCGAAATCGGTAACCTCTGTCGGGGCGGCATCCGGGTCGATCGGGCCGCCGATGAGCGTCAGGGTGCGTGGTTGCGCCTCTGGCTCTTCCTCGGCCAGATAGGCGGTGGCGGCAAGGGCAATGGGGGCGGGTTGGCACACTGCAACCACGTTGATGTCAGGGCCAAGGTGGCGCATGAAATCCACCAGGTAGAGAGTGTAATCCTCGATATCGAACTTCCCGTGTGATACCGGAATATCGCGGGCGTTTTTCCAGTCGGTGATGTAGACATCGCAGTCCGGCAGCAGGCTGATGACCGTCGAGCGCAGCAAGGTGGCATAGTGCCCGGACATCGGCGCCACCAGCAAGACCCGCCGCGCCATCGGTTCGCGGCCATAGACGCTGAACTTGATCAGATCGCCAAAAGGCCGTGTCACCTGGGTTTCGATATTGACGATGTGGTCGCGCCCGTCTTCGCCGACGACGGTGTGAATGCCCCAGTCGGGCTTGATCACCATGCGCGCAAAGCTGCGTTCGGTGACACGGCCCCAGGCCGACATCACCTTGAACATCGGATGCGGCACCAGGCCCCAGACCGGATAAGAGGACATCGCCCGGGCCGAAGCCCCCAACCATTCATTGGTGTTGCGGATGCTTTCCATCAAATCGTATGTGGCCATACCCTTCATCGCATCTCCTTGTCCGGGCATCCCGGAAAAACTCGCGGCTTTTCACCACCGGCTGGTGGCGCTATGCTGCACTGCAGTATGGTAGGGAGGCAAGGTTAAAATGACAACCGAACTTACAGATACACCGGCGGAATTCGAAAAATTGAATGCCAATCTTGCAAAATTGGAGGCTTTGACGCAACGATTGATGCAAGCGGTTGCACAGAAGCGACCACCAAACCCCAGCGTCGAAGCGCCGGGGCAGGGCTTTTTTTCCAAGGCCATGACCGCCTATTGGGCCGAGGCAATGCATAACCCCGGCAAGCTGATCGAACAGCAGGCGGCGTTCTGGGGGAAATCGCTGCAACATTACATTGATGCCCAGCAGGCATTGATGAGTGGCAAGCTGGAGGCCCCGGCTGATTCGACGCCGACCGACCGGCGGTTTTCCAACCCCCTGTGGCAGACCCATCCCTATTTCAACTTTGTCAAACAGCAGTATCAGCGCAATGTTGCCGCGATGAATGCCGCCGTCGCCGGGATCGACGACATCGAGCCGCATGAGCGCAAGCGGGTCGAGCATTTCGCCCGTCAGATCATGGATATGCTGTCGCCGACCAATTTTCTGGCCACCAACCCGGATGCGCTGGAACGCGCGGTCGCGACGGAAGGCGAAAGCCTGGTCAAGGGGCTGGAAAACCTTGTCCGGGACATTGAGGCCAACAAGGGCGACCTTCTGGTCACGCTGGCCGATCCAGCGGCCTTTGAAGTGGGCGGCAATATCGGTGCGACAGAAGGGGCGGTGGTCTACCGCAACCGGCTGATCGAGCTGATCCAGTACAAGCCAACCACGCAAAAGGTTCATGCCATTCCCCTGGTCGTGTTTCCGCCCTGGATCAACAAATTCTACATCATGGACCTCAAGCCCGCGAATTCACTGATCAAGTGGATCGTCGATCAGGGCTATACGCTGTTTGTGGTAAGCTGGAAAAATCCCGACAAAAGCTATGCCGATACCGGGCTTGATGACTATGTCGAAGATGGATTCATTGCCGCGATCGAGGCCGTCAAGGACGTCACCGGCGAGGCCAAGGTGAATGCGGTCGGCTATTGCATCGCCGGCACCACGCTGACCTTGACGCAGGCCCTGCTGAAAAAGCGTGGCGATAAATCGGTGAATTCCGCCACCTTCTTCACCACGCTGACGGATTTTTCCGATCCCGGCGAGGTTTCGGTGTTTCTGGACGACGATTTCATCGACGGGATCGAGGCGCAGGTCATCAAGGATGGCTATCTCGACAAATATTACATGTCCAAGACGTTTTCCTTCCTGCGGTCAAATGACCTTGTCTATGGGCCTGCGATCAAAAGTTACATGATGGGCGAGGCGCCGCCAGCTTTTGATCTGCTGTACTGGAACGGCGATGGCACCAATCTGCCCGCAAGGATGGCGGTCGAATATCTGCGCTGGATATGTCAGGACAATCAACTGGCAGAAGGGCGGATCACGATCTGCGGTGAAGAGATCAGCCTGAAGGATGTGAAGGTGCCGCTTTTCGCCATTGCCTGCGAAGCGGATCACATCGCGCCGTGGAAAGGGTCGTTCAATGGCATCCGGCAGTTCGGGTCGAAAGACAAGACCTTTGTGGTGTCGCAGTCGGGCCATATCGCCGGGATCATCAATCCTCCCGGCAAGGATAAATACGGCCATTACACCAATGACGGCGAAATGGTCGACGCGGATGCCTGGTTCGCGGATGCTGATTTCCACAAAGGCAGTTGGTGGCCGCGTTGGAGCGACTGGCTTGAAAAGCGGTCCGGCAAGATGATTCCGGCCCGCGATCTGGGTGATTCGTCGCATCCCGTGTTGGGGCCTGCCCCCGGAACTTACGTTTTAGAAGTACCAAAAGTCTGAAATTCCTTGCAAATCCGGGCAGACAAGATTTTTTGCTGCGTTGCAGCATAAGGGGTTGAAATGCCGCAGTGCAGCATGTATATCGTTTGCAGACGCAGAACGGGGACTGGCCCCAAGATTGTAAGGAATGACGACAATGCAAAAAGCTCAGGATTTCACCAAAGTCATGCAAGACATGGCCGCTTCTTTCCCGGTTGACGCTTCGGCGCTTCAGGATTCGTTCAAGTCTTCGGCCGTTCTCGGCGAGAAGATGACCAAAGTTGCTTTGGAAGCCGCTGAAAAGTCGAACGAGATTTCTTCGAAATGGACCAAAGACACCATCGCCAAATTCGGCGCGATGTCCAAAGTCAAAGCCGAGCCGGCTGACTATTCCAAAGCTTTCAGCGATTTCGCCTCTGCTTCGGCTGAAATGGCTGCTGAAAACCTGGCCGCTTTCGCTGAAGTTGCGAAAAAAGTTAAGATGGAAACGGTTGAACTGATGCTGGCCGCTGGCAAGGACTTTTCCGAAGATGCCACCGCCGCTGTCAAAAAGGCCACCAATGACGTGACCTCAGCCGCGAAAAAAGCCACTGCTTCGGCGAAGTAAAGTTACCGCCTGACTGTTCCTCCCTGTCAGTCG
>JBATDH010000326.1:0-16613 GCA_049663365.1 Albidovulum sp.
CCCGGTCACCATTGACCTTGTACCCCTACCCGCCCCGGATTTCACGGGTTAATTGGTCACATAACTTCGGCGGTTTGATGGCATCAAACCAAACAGGCCTCGTCGGAACTGAAATACGCTGCTTCGAAACGGGTCTCCAGCAATTCATCACCGTCCGGGTCATATTCGGTACAATGGAAAAAGAACAACCCATTGTTGGGGAGGCGGAAACAAAAATAGCACAGCCGAACCTATGTGAATCAATATGGGTACGGCTGGCCAAGGATAACAGGCGGATAACGGCGCAATTCAGGAATATGTCAAAATGTTGTTTTCTCTACATCCCTCAACCTGATAGTAAGGTTTCGGGGTGCTGCCGCATCCGACAGAATCGGTTGAAGAGTATCCGGGTATCCGAAATAAGGACCCGTAGTTTGGTGTAAGTGTTCCGATTGGGGCGTGATGTATGACCATGCACGTAAATGACCTTTCAGACGAGTTGGGTGTGTCCGGCCCTTCTGCGGGTCTTGTGCAAGTTAGCTCCCGCGCAGGTATGTACAGAAATTTATTCAAACGCATCGTCGATGTCTCTGCGGTTCTGGCAGCCGCAGTCATCGTGGTTCCCGTTATCGCAGTCCTGGCTCTCATTGTTGCCAGCGACGGATCAAATCCCTTTTACTGGAGCCAGCGCGTCGGCTTGCGCGGTCGCAATTTCGGCATGTTGAAACTGCGCACAATGGTGCCGAACGCGGATCAGCTTCTGGAAAAGTATCTCGCCAGAAACCCCAGCGCCCGCCTGGAATGGGACAGTACCCAAAAATTGAAGATGGACCCCAGGATCACCCGGATCGGCCGCTTTCTTCGCAAGACATCGCTGGATGAGTTGCCGCAGCTTTGGAATGTTCTGATCGGTGAAATGTCACTGGTGGGCCCGCGCCCGATGATGCCCAGCCAGCGGGTGATCTATACCGGACTTGCCTATTATTCGCTGCGTCCCGGTATCACCGGCCCCTGGCAGGTGTCCGACCGCAACGAGGTCGAGTTTTCCAAGCGCGCCGATTTTGACCGCGAATATGACCGCACCCTGTCGCTCGGGACAGATGTTCAACTGCTTTTGGCCACGCTCCGCGTTGTCATGAAAGGCACCGGCTATTGATTCGTACAACTATTTGGCTATCTCAGGCAGAGAGTGATACCGAACGCCGAGATCGGTTGTAATGTTGCAACCTGTTCGGCTGTCACCAACAAGACAATGCTTGAGGACCACGCATGACCCTTCGCCGTTCTCTGACCGCCATTTCCTTGGCTGTCACTCTTGCCGTTCTGGCGGCTTGTGATTCCTCAGAGGAACGGGCGGAAAAGCACTATCAGTCCGGACTTGAATACCTTCAGGCAGGCGATGTCAGCCGCGCCCTGGTCGAATTCCGCAATGTCTTCAAGCTGAACGGGAAACACAAGGAAGCGCGCCGCACCTATGCCAAAGTAGAGCTGGAACGCGGCAATACCCGAGAAGCGTTTTCCCAGTATTTGCGGCTGGTTGAACAATTTCCCGATGACCTGGAGGGGCTGCACGCCCTTGCCGAAATCGCGGCACAGAATAACGATTGGGAATCGGCGACGCGCTATGTCACCCAAGCACTTGCCCTGTTGCCCGACGATCCGGAGCTTCTGGCGATCAAGGCGGTGGCCGATTATGGCACCGCGCTTGACGAAAACAATCTCGGCGGGCAGGTCCGATCGGTGGCAGCGGTTCGCAAACTCCGCGATGCCCTGCCAGATAATCTGCTGCTGCGCCGTGTGATCGTCGGTGATCTGATCCGCGCACAGAAAAACACCGAAGCCCTGAAGGAAATCGAATCAGCCCTGCTGATCGCCCCTCTGGACCGCGGGCTTTATGCCCAGCGCCTGTCACTTTATGCCGCGCTTGGCGACGACACGGCTGTTGAAGCGGGTCTGCGCGATATGGTCGTGCGGTTCCCGGACGCACCCGAAATGAAAACCGCATTGGTGCGCTGGTATGTGTCGCGCAAGGAATTCGACAAGGCTGAAACCCATCTTCGCGGCCAGATCAACAGCGAAACCGACGATGTGGAGGCTATTCTGGAACTTGTCCGGTTTCTCGCCATGTATCGTGGCCCTGACATTGCCGTCGCCGAGTTGGAAAAGCACATCACGTCAGAAAGCCCGAACCCGGTTTTCCGTTCGTCGCGTGCGAGCTTTCTGTTTGATCTCGGCCGTCGCGACGAATCCATCGCCGAGATGCAGGATATCCTGAAAACCGCGCAACCTTCTGCCGAAACGCGGCGGATCAAGGTCGGGCTGGCGCGGATGCTGACGATTGTCGGCAATGTCGTTGCGGCACGGGTGCTGGTGGAAGAAGTGCTGGCCGAGGATTCCGGTGATACCGAAGCGCTCAAGCTCAAGGCCGGCTGGTTGATTCTGGCCGATCAGGTCGGCGAAGCCATCACCATCCTGCGCGATGCACTTGACCAGAACCCCCGCGATCCCTCGATCATGACCTTGATGGCCCAGGCTTATGAACGCGACGGCAATCGCGATCTCTTGCGCGAAATGCTGTCACTTGCGGTCGAAGCGTCCAACCGCGCCCCCGAAGAATCCCTGCGCTACGCACAATTGCTGGCCTCGGAAGGCAAGTTCATTCCGGCCGAAGGAGTTCTGATCGATGCCCTCAGGATCGCGCCGGGCAATCCGTCGCTTCTGGTGCCGCTGGGGCAGATCTACCTGCATGTGAAGGATTGGCCGCGCGCCCAAACTGTCGTGGAAGCACTTGAAACCATCGGGTCAGAGGCCACCAAGGCAGACGTCATCAATATGCGTGCCGCGATTCTGGCCGGCCAGAAGCAGACGGATGAGGCGATCGGCTATCTCGAAGGTCTGGTCGATGACGGCACTGGCGATCTTTCTACAAAGATTGCCATTGTGAGGGCGCATCTGGCAAATGGCGATGATGCCAGGGCCTTGGCCTATTCATCAAAACTGCTTGGCGAATACCCCGACGATCCGACGGTGCGCTTCATAGATGCGGCGGTGAGGGCCCTGACCGGTGATACGTCCACGGCCGAAGCGCGGTATCGCGCTCTTATCGACGAAGACCCTAACCGTCTGCCCGCCTGGATGGCGCTTTTCCGGCTGGTCGCGTCGATCCCTGATCGTATCGACGAGCTTCCCGATCTCGTTGACAAGGCTTTGGCGGCGCTTCCGGGGTCGGGTGAACTGCTTTGGGCCAAGGCGGGCATTCTGGAACGACAGGGTGACATAGATGGCGCTATTGCCATTTATGAAGACATGTACCGCGACAACAGCGCCAACCCGATCATTGCCAACAATCTGGCCAGCCTCCTGTCCAATCATCGCACCGATGCCGACAGTATTGCCCGTGCCGAAATCGTGGCGCGGCGGCTGCGCGGCAGCGGCAACCCGCCTTATCAGGATACCTACGGCTGGATTGCCTATCTGCGCGGCAATTACGACGAAGCGCTGGCCGAACTGGAATTGGCCGCCGCCGGGCTTCCCGAAGATGCCACTGTGCAATACCACCTGGCCATGACCTACACCGCCCTTGACCGGCCATCCGACGCACTGGCGCGGCTGCGTCTGGCACGTCAGTATCTTGAACCGGGCGACACCAGCGACATGGCCCGAACGGTGGAAAGCGAAATCGCCCGCCTTGAATCTGCGGGTGTGACGGCGAACAATTGATGCCATTTCGGCGCATAGTGTTGCGGTCCGGGCACTTTTGCGGGCGTTACATAACGGAAACACCTGACCAATTTTTGTAAGGAATTTGATTTCACAACCGTCTGGCGTATCGTAAGGACGATTCGTATTTGATTGGATGTCCAAAATGTTCAGAACCTTGCTCGGCCTTGCATTGGCTCTTCTTCTCGTTCCTTCAGCCTGGGCGCAAAGTTCCTACCGAATTCAGCCCGGTGATTCGCTTCAGATGGAGGTGCTCGAAGACCCGAGTCTGAACCGCAGCCTGCTGGTCCTGCCCGATGGCAGCGTCAGTCTGCCACTGGTCGGTTCGGTCAAGGCCTCGGGCAAAAGCCTTGACGCCCTGCGCGGTGCAATTACCTCGGCCCTGGCCTCCAACTTCGCCTCGCCGCCGACCGTATTTCTGTCCGTCGGCCAACTGAACGCCATCACTTCGGCGGTCAATAACGCCGCGGCACAGGCTGCTGCTGCCAATTATGGCGGCACGACCAGTGTTTACGCGTTGGGTGAAGTTGCAAATCAGGGAAAGATTACCGTCGAGCCGGGCATAACCTTGCTGCAATTCCTGTCGGCCTCGGGTGGTCTGACCAAATTCGCGGCGACCAAACGTATTCAATTGCACCGCCACAATCACAAGACCGGCAAGGAAACGGTGTATCGCTATAATTACAAAGCGGTTCTGTCAGGCGCAGTCGGACCGATGATTGTGCTTCAGGATGGCGATGTCATCGTTGTGCCGGAGCGGAAACTATTCGAATAAAGGCGGATTAGGTGTGGGGACGAGCAGAAACAAGATCGCGGTAATCGCGGCGCTAACGACAACTCTCTGGCCAACTTACGCCCTCCCTCAACAGGGGGGCGCAGGCGCAGGCGGGCTTCAGTTCGATATTGGCGTCAGTTCGACCATGAAGGTCGATGACAATTTTACGTTGGTCCCCAACAGTCCGGGGACGACGACTGTATTTGACAACAAGTTCGACTTTAACCTCAGCAGCGTCAATTCGCTCCACAATCTGAACCTTCATGCCTCGACGGTGCTGCGTTATGCCGAGTTTCCGGGGCGGAAAACCTCGGGGCTGGAAGATCCGAATCTGCGGCTGAATTACACGACCGGCAATTCCAACAGCAATCTGGCCCTTGATGCCCGCTACCGGCGGGTTGACCGTGAATTCCTCAATCCCTTCGCGGTCGAGCAGGATGAAATTGACCCTACCGTCGATCTTCTGGGTGGCGGTGGCAATGTGACGACACGGCGCGCCGGGCTGACTTTCCAGACCGGCATTAATGACCCCTTGGGCTTCACCCTGGCGCTACGGCATGACGACAAATCCTATTCCGGTATCGGTGCGTTGCCCCCTGCGACGCAAGCGCGGCTGTTCGATACCGAAACCGACAGGATCAACGCGACCGTGACCATGCGGATATCGCCCGTCACCCAGTTCCGGGTGAATGGCGGGCTGACGAAATATGATGCCGAAGATTCGGTTCTGACCGACCGGACCACCCAGGATTACGCCATTGGCGTGGTGCAGGATATCAATCCGGTTTTGGTGCTCGATGCCCAGATTGGCTACACGGATGTCGAAACTACCACTACCGGCGGCACCGTCCAGCGCACCAGCACGACAGGTGCGGTGACACTGACGCAGACCCTGACCAACGGCACTGTCTTTGGCTCGATCAATTCGACGCTCAACCAGAACGGCACCCGCGCGACCTTTCGGTTCGGGCGCTCTTTGCAACTGGCGTCGGGCAGTTTTGCCGGCTCGCTCGGTGCCACGCGCGGCCCCGGCGGCGACAATCAGGTGGTTGCAGCCCTGAGCTATAACCGTCAGATCAACAATTCCAGCGATATCCAGATCACTCTTGATCGCAGCGCCTCGACCAATAATTCAAGTGAGGATGTTCTCGATACCCGCCTTGGCGTCAATTACGGCTATGCCATCGACAACCTGTCGCGCATCGACCTGACCATGAACGTAGCCAGATCGGAAAACATCGACAACAGCACCGCCCCCACGATCGACCGTCAGTCATTTCGCGCAAGCTATACCCGCAGTTTGACGCCCGACTGGAACCTGACCGGAGGTTTTCAGCTTCGCAACAAGAAGGATTCGACCGTGGCCGCAGGCAGCGCCCGGTCAAATTCGATTTTCCTGACACTGGACAGAACTTTCAGTTTCCGCCCCTGACACGATCGCGGACAATTCGTCAAAAATCGGCGCTAAGGTTGAACAATGGGCCGGTCTATCTCGGCTCCGTTACCGGCAATTCAAAGAATTTCAATCGCTTGTCAGGCTGAAATCGCCTAAGCTCACGCTTGCGAGGAAACCACCAAGGGCCCCATCGACCGATGCCGCAACCCGCCAGTCAGGGCAGATCCGACCGGGCCGCATGGCCCGCAATGAACCCGGCGGGGCTGGGGGTTTTCGTCGTGTTGCTGGCCGGGTCGCTGCCCATATTCTGGATCGGCTTCGTGTCCCTTGCCAAGGCCTGGTCAACCCCCGAATACAGCCAGGGGCCGCTCATTCCGCTGATCTCGCTCTACCTCTTCCTGCGCGAACTGCGGCGCAAGCCTCGACCGGCGGCTCAGGTGACGGACCGCTGGCCAGGCATTCTGGTGATCGTGCTGGCGCTGGCGGTGGCCACCTTGGGCAATCTCATGCGTGTGGCCGACATCGTGACCTATGCCTTCATCCTCTGGGTGGGCGGCATCATGTTGACCGTGTTCGGCTGGCAGCGCGGCAAGACCCACCAATTGCCGGTGGTGCATCTGGTCTTCATGTTGCCCTTGCCGCAGATCCTTTACTGGAAACTGACGATCTTTTTGCAATGGGTATCGTCGGCCATCGGCGTCTGGTTCGTCAGCCTCGCAGGGGTCGCGGTCTATCTCGAAGGCAATGTGATCGACCTTGGCGTCTACAAACTCCAGGTGGCCGAGGCCTGTTCCGGTCTACGCTATCTTTTCCCGATCCTCAGCTTTTCCTATCTTTTCGCCATCCTCTATCGCGGCCCGTTCTGGCACCGGGTGGTGTTGCTGGTTTCCGCCGCGCCGCTGACGGTCCTGATGAATTCGGTCCGCATCGGCGTCATCGGCATTCTGGTCAACTCCTACGGCATCGAACAGGCCGAGGGGTTCCTGCACTTCTTCGAAGGCTGGGTGATTTTCCTCATCTGCATTCTCATCCTTTTCGGCATGGCGATCCTTTTGCAGAAAACCGCGCCCACCCCGCTTTCCCTGTCCGAAGCGATTGATCTGGATTTCGAAGGTTTCGGCGGCATTCTGGCCCGCATTCTGGCCATTCGCCCGGCCCCGGCACTGGCGCTGGCGGCGGCGCTCACGACCGTCGTTTCGCTGGCCTGGGCCACACTGCCCGCGCCTCAGATCGCCCCCCCGGATCGCGACCCGCTGGCGCTTTATCCGCGTCAGATCGGCGATTGGTCCAGCTTTACGGTAAAGCTGGAGCCCGATATCGAACGCGTTTTGGGGGCCGATGACTATCTGAACGGTTTTTACCAGTCGCCCGGCGAAGCCGATATCGTAAGTTTCTTTGTCGCCTATTACGACAAGCAGACCGAAGGCCAGGGCATCCATTCGCCCGAGGTCTGTCTGCCGACCGGCGGCTGGGAAGTGTTCAGCCTCGTGGAAACCCCCCTCGATCTTTCGGCCTACGGCTACGGCACGTTCAAGGCCAACCGGGCAATTATCCAGAAAAGCCTGCAAAAGCAGCTTGTCTACTACTGGTTCGAAGGGCGCGGCAAACGCGAGGCGAATGATTTTAGCGCCAAACTCAGTGTCTTGTGGGATAGCCTGACCACCGGTCGGACCGATGGCGCGCTGATCCGGTATGTCACGCCGATCGGGCCGGATGAGACCGAGGCCGAGGCCGAAGCGCGGCTGATGCGGTTCATGGCGCTCAGCCTGAAACCGCTGCCGCGTTTCGTGCCTTTCTGATCGAGAAACACTGCTTCCTGCTTGAAACTTCACGCCGCTCTGACAAGATCACCTTCATGATCAACTCACGCCAGACCAGAACCCGAACAATCGCTGGGTTTGGGAACATCCCGGTGGTGGTCTGGGGTCTGATATTTGCCTGCCTGCTGCCTGAACTGATCCTGTTGGGGGCGGATTGGGGTTTGTGGGGCGCGCTGAACTGGCGATCGCTGGCCTATCAATATGGCGGGTTCTGGGCCGGGCTTTTGGGCAACTGGCGTCCCAATTACCCGGCCCAACCCTATTTCATGTTCGCCAGCTACGGCTTTCTTCATGCCGGTCCGGTGCATTTTCTGATCAATATGTTCACGCTCCTGTCGCTTGGCCCGCCGCTGGTCAGGGCCATCGGCGCGGGCCGCTTTTTGATGCTCTACAGCCTGTCCCTGATCGGCGGCGCGGTGGGATTTGCAGCCCTATCCGCGGCATCGGCACCAATGATCGGGGCATCGGGGGCGCTGTTCGGGTTGGCCGGTGCCTATCTGGCGCGGGAATACACGCGCCGCACCGCCCGCGCCCTGCCGGTCTGGCCGGTGCTGCGTGCGATGATCTGGCTTGGGGTTCTCAATCTGGTCCTGTGGTGGGCGATGCACGGACAACTGGCATGGCAAACCCATCTGGGCGGGTTTGTGGCCGGTTGGGTTTTCATAGCTGGCTATGGCACCAGACGGCGTTCCGTTTGACTTATGGCAAAGGCTCCGGCACGGGGGTCGAGGCGGCATCAGGTTCTATCGACCCATCTTTGTGAAAATTCGGTCATAAGCGGCCAGAAGGTAGGGCACCGAATGCGCCCAACTTAGCCGCTCCAGCACACGCTTGCGGCCCATTTTGCCCATTTGCGCCGCCTTGTCGGGCGCATCCATCAGCCCGGCGATCCTGGCGGCGAAATCCACCGGATCATTGGCCGCCGCATAGACCGACGCATCGCCCGCCGAGGCCCGCCCCTCTTTCAGATCGAACTGCACCACCGGCTTTTCCAGCGTCATGTATTCCATGACCTTGTTCATGGTCGATATATTGTTCATCGCGTTTTTCGGATCCGGGCTGACCCCGATATCGCAACTGTTGAGCGCTGTCAGCAGATCCTCGCCGTAAAGCGCGCCGGTAAAGGTGAAATGCGCCCCAAGCCCCCGTGCGGCCACATCGGCCTCGACATTCGGCAACTCCGGGCCGAAGCCGACAATGATGAAATGCACATCGGTGCGCCCCATGTCGCGGATCAGATGATCCGCGGCGGCGACCAGCAGGTCCATGCCTTCCTGCTGCCCGATAACCCCGACATAGCCCAGAACCGTGCCCGCCCCCTTGCGCATGGCAGGATCGGCGGAGCGAATTTCAAACTTCTCGATCTTGGGCGCGGATCGGACGACAAACACGTCTTCGGGGTTCATCCTGCCGCGCCGGATGGCAATCTCGCGAAAGCTTTCATTGGTGGCGATCGACACCGATGCGCAGGCAAAGGTCATCCGCTCCCAGATCAGCATGATCTTGTAGAGCAAGCCTTTCTTGGCGAACTTCGCCTCGAACAGTTCCGGGCAGACATCGTGGTGATCGAAAAGATACCGCACACCCCGCCAGCGATACCAAAGCGCCAGCAGGAAAACCAGATCGGGGGGGTTGCAGCCGTGGATCACGTCAAACCCGCGTTCGCGCCGCACCTTCCGCGCCAACCGGAACCAGTGCCACAGCGACGCGAGATATTCCACCGCATAGGCCTTGGCCCCCGAATGCGCCTCGGGCGGTTCAGGATAGCGGTAGATGTGGATGCCGTCGATCACCTCGAAAGGCTTGTCCCAGCCGCGCCCAGTCGGGCAGATCACCGACACCTGATAGCCTTCGCCCGTAAGCGTCGTCGCCTCTAGCCAGACCCGGCGGTCCAGGGGCACGGGCAGGTTTTCGACCACGATCAGGACGCGCCTATTGGCCTTGTCGGTCACTGTTTTCTCCTGCTCGAACGCATTTTGTCTTTGTTAGCGGCTTGTGTGCTTTATGGCAAAACCCGCTCATTCCTTCAGCGTAAATTCCACGACCAATGTGTCCTGTATGGGCAGGAAATTGTCGTCCGAAATCAGACTGACCACCACTTGACCCCCGGCATCGGTCCACAAGCTGATCCCTTCCATATTGTCCAATGCGCCGGGGGCGCTGGTCATCAGCGTTTCCTCCGCGCCAAAGCCGTCCTGCGAATAGTCAAGCCGGCGGATACGGGTAGAAAACCGCGCCAGCAGATCGACCCGACGCTCCAACAGGTAGAACCTTCCATCCGGTCCGAAATCCGCCCCTACGGCCGAGAAATCGTCGGCCACCGGCAGCATTGGCCCTGGCACCCAATCCCCGCCCTTGCCCAGAAAAGTCCGATAACCCGGCGGATTTCCCGTTGCACCCTCGATCACCACCAAGAGCTGCCCGTCCGGGGTGATTGCCAGCGCCTCGAACCCCTCATTGCCCCAGAACCGCTTGAACCTGTCCCAGTCGCTTTCCGCCTCGGGCATCATGTCGGGCGGGCGAAACCCTGCAATGCGCGTGTAGCTTTCAAAGGCGACATGAACCGTCCCATCCGCCCCAAGGGCCAGCGCCTCGGCATCGGCGGTGAACCCTTCGACGGGCGCGCCGAAATTGTCCAGAAACCGTCCCATCCAGGTGGATTTGATCTCTGATATCCGCCCGTCGGCATCCCGTGAAATCCTGGCACGGAACAGATCACCCGCGTCACTTGCGGCGATCAGGGACTGGCCGTCATCGGTGATCACAAGGCCGGAAAATCCGCCAAAACCGGGCAATTCCTCGTCCCAGTCATAGACCCCGCGCGGGATCAGTTCCGCCGCAAACAGCGGTTGCCAGAAAGCGGTCAGCCCCATCACAACCGCCCCGCTCAGCCGCAAAAGGATTGCCACACGGGCCCTAGTCTGACGCACGGTCAAAGGCGATCTTTGCAGCCTCGGGCGACAGGCGGTCGCGCACCGACCTTGGCGGTCCCAACCCCCAAACCGCCCGCAACAACGCCCCAGCCTGTGGCGTGGCCCCTTTCAGGATCAATTGCGCCGCCTTGGCGGTCGCATAGGCCATGGCCACCGGCAGTCCAATCGGGTTGAACCGCCGCACGAACAGCATCCGGCTGTGGTACTTGAACCAGAATGAGAAAGGCGAGGCGATCCGGTCCAGTGTTGGCGACCCGATGGCAGTCCCGGCATGATGATAAACGATGAAACCCGGTGCCACGACCAAGGGCATATCGCCCCGCCGCAGTGCCCAGTCGGCTTCTTCGTAATACAGAAAATAATCCTCGCGCATCGGTCCGACCCGCTCATAAAAGCTGCGCGACGCCACCATATTGGCCCCGGTGATGAAATCGAGCGCACTCGCGGCGGGCAGGGGCACTTGGTCGGCCTCCTGGCCAAGGTTGAAATTGCCCGAAACCCCGGTCCAGAGATTCACCCAGCCGCCGTCGATCTGGATCCGCGTCTTCGGATCGGCATAGCATACCCGCCCGCCCATCAGCGCATAGTCCGGTTGCCGCGCCGCCTCGGCCAGTACCGCCCCGAAGGCGCCGGGGTCGGCGAAAGCATCCGGGTTAAGCACCCAGAAATGAGCGATCTCCGGCATTGCGGCCAGAACGGCCAAACCGCGATTGACCCCCCCCGCAAAACCGCAATTCACCCCCGCGTGGATCAGCGTCACATCGCCTGCCGCGGCCATATCCGGGCGGTCCTCGGGCGCAAACTCGCACAAATTCACATCCGGTCGCCCCGCCGCCCAGTCGCGCAGAACCGCCACCGTGTCATCGGTCGACGCATTGTCGACAACGATGATCTTCGGCCGTCCGGCTTGCTGCGCCAGCAGGCTCTCGACACAGCCCAGGATCACATCATGGGCATTGAAGGCGACAACGACGACGCCAACGGAACGGTCGGTTTCAGACATGGGCTTTGGTGCGTTCCTCAAAATGGCGATGCCGGGCGGCATAGCCCGCGAAAGTGTTAGCAATTGGGCGCTGTTTCGGCCAGAAACATTTGCCGTTGCGGCCCTGGCCCGGCTTGTGCTGCGGGTCTGATTGCAATTCACTGCGGCGGGCTTTATCTCATTGCCCAGACGCAAGGCACCCACCACCAAGGCAAAGTGACGATGAACTGGATCACCAACTACGTCAGGCCCACGATCAATTCGCTGTTTTCGCGCCGCGAAGTGCCGGAAAACCTGTGGACCAAATGCACCGAATGCGGAACCATGCTGTTCCACCGGGAATTGTCCGAAAATCTCAACGTCTGCACCAATTGCGATCATCACCTGCCGATCAGCGCCCGCGAACGGCTGGTGGCCCTGTTCGACGGCGGCGTCTTTGCCGAAATTGCGGTTCCCGAACCCATCGTGGATCCGCTGCATTTCCGCGATCAGAAAAAATACCCCGAAAGGATGAAGGCCGCGCAAAAGGTCACCGGCGAAAAAGAGGCCATGCTGGTGGCAACTGGCGACGTGGGCCGCACGGCTCTGGTAGCCGTCGCCCAGAACTTTGCCTTCATGGGCGGCTCGATGAGCATGTATGTCGGCAATGCCATAATCGCGGGTGCCGAAATGGCGGTGAAACGCAAACTGCCGCTGGTGCTCTTTTCGGCGGCCGGCGGGGCCAGGATGCAAGAAGGCATACTGGCGCTGATGCAGATGCCGCGCACGACGATTGCGGTCGAGATGCTGAAAGAGGCGGGCCTGCCCTATATCGTCGTGCTGACCCACCCGACCACCGGCGGGGTGACGGCCTCTTATGCCATGCTGGGTGATGTACAACTCGCCGAACCGAATGCGTTGATCGGCTTTGCCGGTGCCCGCGTGATCGAACAGACCATCCGTGAACAGCTTCCCGAAGGGTTCCAGCGGTCGGAATATCTGCTCGACCACGGGATGCTGGACCGCGTCACCCACCGCAAGAACCTGCGCGATGAACTGGTGTCGATCCTCCGGATGCTGACCCATCAGCCGCCCCCGGTCAAAGGCGAACTGCCCAAGCCTGAACCAAAATCGGGAACCGCTGACGCCAAACCCAAATAACCCCTTCTTCTGTTCGAAAATACCTTCAGGGGGCGCGAGGGGCAGACGGCCCCCCGCCCGACCCCGCAACAGCGGCACGAGGCGATGATGTCCCAAGGTTCCGATCTGATCCTTTCCCGGATGATGGCGCTTCATCCCAAGATCATTGATCTCACGCTCGACAGGGTCTGGCGGTTGCTGGCGGCGCTGGGCCACCCGGAACGCGACCTGCCGCCGGTGATCCATATCGCCGGAACCAACGGCAAAGGCTCGACCCAGGCGATGATCCGCGCCGGGCTGGAGGCCGCCGGGGACAGTGTCCATGCCTATACCTCGCCCCATCTGGCGCGGTTTCATGAACGTATCCGGCTGGCCGGAAAACTGATTACGGAAGAATATCTTACTGAAATTCTTGAAGAATGCGAAGTCGCCAATGGCACCATTCCGATAACCTATTTCGAAATCACCACCTGCGCCGCCTTGCTGGCCTTCGCCCGCAACCGCGCCGACTGGACGCTGCTGGAGGTGGGCCTGGGTGGCAGGCTCGATGCCACCAATGTGGTGAAAAAGCCAGGACTGACGATCATCACCCCGGTATCGGTCGACCATCAGCAATATCTTGGTGACACGCTGGCCGAAATCGCCGGCGAAAAGGCCGGCATTCTGAAACGTGGTGTCGCGTGCATCGTCGGGCCGCAAGCCGAGATCGGGCTTGAGGTGATCGAGGCCAGGGCCACCCGGCTCGGTGCCCCCTTGCTGGTCTGCGGTCAGCACTGGCATGTCAGCCAGGAACGCGGGCGGCTGATCTATCAGGATGAAACCGGCCTTGTGGACCTGCCGCTACCCAACCTGCCCGGCCCGCATCAGATCGACAATGCCGGGGCGGCAATTGCGGCGCTTCGGTATCTTGGCAAGGGCGCGGCGGCCTGCGAGGCTGCCGTCACCCAGGCCTTCTGGCCCGCGCGGATGCAGCGGCTGACCCAGGGGCCACTGGTCGATGCGGCGGGGGAAGCCGAGCTTTGGCTTGACGGCGGCCATAACCCCGCAGGCGGGGTCGCCGTCGCCGCGACGCTGACCGCAATGCCCAAGCGGCCCACGCATCTGATCGTCGGGATGCTCAACACCAAGGATATCGGCGGCTATCTGCGACCGCTGTCCGATGTTGCCACCAGCCTCACCGCCGTCTCGATCCCCGGCGAGGCCAATACCCTTTCGGCCGAAGCCACCCAGGCCGCCGCCGCCGATGCCGGTATTGCTGCGGGCACCGCAGCTTCGGTCCATGCCGCGATCCGATCCATTGTGGCGCGCGACCCTTCTGCCCGCATTCTCATCTGCGGGTCGCTCTATTTGGCTGGCGGGGTTCTGCGCGACAATGGCTGAACGATTTTCGGTTGGAAAGATGCTCCGCCCCGAGGCGACAGGCTTTATGCCCCGTCGTCGTGCAAGCCCCAGTCGGCACCCTGCATCTCGCGCAGCCGGCTGGCGGTACGCTGAAACTCAAACGATCCCGCACCCTTGACATAGAGACGCTCCGGTTCTTCCGCCGCCGAAGCAATCAGGCGCACTCTGGCCTCGTAAAGCGCGTCGATCAGGGTGACAAAGCGCTTGGCCTCGTTGAAATTCGCCGGCGTCAATTGCGGGATGTCCTCGAGGATCAGCACCCGTATCGCAGCCGCGATGGCCAGATAGTCTGCCGGCCCGAAAGGCTTGCCGCAGATGTCCGCAAATCCTGCCCGCGCCACGCCTGACCGGTGATCGGGCAGCACCACCTTGCGGGCGTTGACAGTCAGTTCAAGCGGCCCGTCGCCGCCACCGCCCGTCAGTTCAAGCCAGATTTTGTCAATCGCCGCCCGCGCCACTGCGTCAGCAGGGGAAAAGTAAAGCCGTTCACCCGCCAGCAGGTGCTGGCGGTGGTCGGTGTCGCTTGCCAGTTCGCGCACCTCAAGATGTTCCCTCAAAAGCGCGATGAAGGGCAGGAACAGCGCCCGATTCAATCCGTCCTTGTAAAGATCATCCGGCACCCGGTTCGAGGTGGTGACAACCACCACGCCTCTGTCGAAAAGCATCTCGAACAGCCGCCCGACGATCATCGCATCGGCGATGTCGCTGATCTGCATCTCGTCAAAACACAGCAGTCGCAGCTTGCCTGCGATCCCGTCGGCAACGGGACGTATGGCGTCGTCAACGCCGGTCTTGCGCGCGGCATGAAGCCCCGCCTGCACATCCTGCATGAACGCGAGAAAATGGACCCGACGCTTGGCTGCAATGCCGACATTGGCATGGAAAAGGTCCATCAGCATCGACTTGCCGCGACCGACCCCGCCCCAGATGTACATCCCCCTGGGCATATCCGGCTCTTTGCCGAAGAAGCCGCCCAGCACGCCATTTCTGCGGCCCGCTGTCTCTTCCAGCGCCCGGCGGACGCGTTCGAGCCCCGGCAGGAGCGCCCGCTGGGCCGGGTCGGCGCGCAATTCGCCGGCATGGGCCATCCGGTCATAGATCTCGGTCAAGGTATCGCTCATGCCCTGCGGCATATAGCGGCGCGGGGTAAAGGAAAAGTGGTAGCTATAGGATGTGGCGTCGATTTGGCGGGGCGCGGGGCCGGAACAGATCGTGCCTGTCACCGCCTGCTGTTTTCGGTTTGCAGCATCCGCTTTGCCCCGGCGGTCAATTGGTCCCGGTGTTGACGGTCGACACGTCTTCAGGCGCGGATGCGGCCGTGTTCTCGCTTCCGGTATCGGTGCCCAGATTGATTTCCGACATAAAGATGACAAGCGCCAGAACGAACAAAACGCCCACCAGAACGATAAGCGCCGCACCGCCGCTGCTTTCGCGGCCACCCCGGCGACGTGCAAGCTCTTCTTCAAAGGAATAGGGGCTTGGTTCCATTTTCTGATAATCCATGACTTGCTCCTTTCGCGAAGTCGGTATTGTCAAGAATACCCCCCTTGCCGTCGCATACCATCCCTGTGGAAAACCTGAGCAATTGCCCGCCCAAACCCGGCCCTGCCATGCGCCTATATCCGCCGACTCATACCACCGCTCGCGTCGCTGGTTTGCTATGTGGCGCGCAATTGCTGTGGTACGCTGTGATCAACCAACGGAGGCCACAAGAATGCCACTGCCAACAATCTCGGTTCTGGTGGGAACCACCAAAGGTGCCTTTCTGATCTCGGGCGGGACCGATCGACGGGGTTGGGCGGTCGACGGGCCATTTTGCGATGGCTGGCCCATCAACCATGTGATCGGCGATCCGGTCTCCGGCAGGCTTTGGGCCGGCGGCGGTAGCGATTGGCACGGGGCAGGGGTCTGGCGCTCTGATGACCATGGCAAAACCTGGACGCTGACAAAATTGACCAAGGGCAGGATGGACGATTGGGCTGCCAATGCCCCCGATTTCGCCAAGATGATCGGCTGGACAAACCAGCCGATGCCTTTCTCCGATGCCTTTTCGCAAGTTTGGTCGCTCGGCTATGCGCATGGAACGCTTTATGCAGGCACCAAACCGGCGGGGCTACTTGCCAGTTCCGATCACGGCACGACCTGGCAACGCGTCCAGGGACTGACCGATCATCCTTCGGCCCCTGACTGGGATCCTGGTGCCGCGGGTCTGGTGCTTCATACGATTGTCGCTGACCCCAACGACGCCAGAAAACTCTGGGTCGGGATTTCGGCGGCGGGAGTGTTTGCCACAGAAGATGGCGGCACCACCTGGGAACGGCGCAACCGCCTGTCGAATACCGAAAGCTGCGGCCACCATGATCATCCGGCGGCACCGCGCGACGGCGAAACCGGGCATTGCGTTCACAACATGATGCGCGCGCCGGGGCAGGGCGATCTGCTCTATCAGCAAAACCACCACGGCGTCTGGCGGTCGTCTGACGGGGGC
>JBATDH010000327.1:0-3496 GCA_049663365.1 Albidovulum sp.
CCGGGGGGGTGCCCCGAGAATATTTTCCCGTTACAAGCAGGATCAGCGACAGGCCTTGGCCGGGTCCAGACTGTCCGCGCCGGTGTAGGGCCCAAAATCACGCGCCGAAAGCTTCCCTTCAGCCAGCGTCGTCGCCATGACCCGCGTCCAGTCGGCATCAGCCGTCAGGATGGTCGGGCGGCCCGCGCAGGTGGCGATGCCACCCTGAATGTCGGGATCGCCGTTCTTGTGGTTGGTCAGGCCCGGCGCTTCGGCCACGGCAACAAGGCCAGAGCCGTTGAGTCGCACTATTTTCAGCGTCCGGCCCAGATGCGGGGTTTCGACATAGGCGATCTCCACCCGACCGTCGCCATCAAGGTCGGCGGCACCGACAGGGGCCAGCCAGCGAAAGCGCTGGCCGATAAAGGCGGTGGCGGCGCGAAACACCGGCTTGCCATCCGCAAGCCCGATGATCAGCAACCGCGCCCCGGCTTCGGCCTGACTTTGCACCACCACGACCTCGGGCGCGCCATCGCCGTCAACGTCCCAAAGACGTGGCGCGGTATCTTCAAAAACCAGATCGTCGGGCAGGTTGAATTCATAAGTCAGATCGACATGGCCGCTGAACAGCCCGCCCTCGCGGCCCGCCTTGCGCCCCACGGTGATTTGCAACACGCCCCATTCCAGCGGATCGCCCAAGGCACCGTGAGGATAGCGGTCGGTAGGCGCGGCAAATTCCGCGCCGGTGATCTCTTCGGCGACAACCGCCGCCCCCGCACAAAACCAGCCCAGCAGGGCCAGCAGGGCGGCGCGCGCCATCAGATCTGCTTTTCGGGCATCTGCACGCGCAACCCGTCAAGCGCATCGGAGACCTTCAACTGGCAGGTCAGGCGCGACCGGGTCGGATCGGGCTCATAGGCGAAATCGAGCATATCCTCTTCCATCGCGTCCTTTTTGGGCAGCTTGTCCACCCAGGCGGCATCGACATAGACATGACAGGTCGAACAGGCGCAGGCCCCGCCGCAATCGGCCTCGATCCCCGGAATGCCGTTGTCGCGCGCGCCTTCCATCACGGTCAGGCCATTGGCGACCTCGACGACATGTTCTTTGCCGCCATATTCGACATAGGTAATCTTTGCCATTTCAAGCCTCACGGGGTTCGATTGTTGCGAGGTTGTCTAACCCAGCTTTTTGCCCGCTGCCACCCCCCTCTTGCGACAGGGCGCGATTTGTCTCAAGCCGCCAACAACCGCACGCGGATTGGGAGGGGGACAGGATAGCTTTGCAGCTTGTCGGCACCGGCTCGCATATAGGCGCACCGGGCCAGCAACAACCATGCTGGCCTTTCTCCCATTCGGCAGTGGACATGCCATGGCACAATCCGTAAGAAAATTCGACACTGAAAGACCTTTCAGCCTGCGGGACCCCCATGACACGCCATCCCCTCTTCGGTCTTGCCCTGGCCATTTTCGGCGCCGTGATGCTGTCGCCGGACACGCTCTTCATGCGCTGGTCGGGGATGACCGGGTTTCAGATGCTGGCCTGGCGCGGGCTGTCGATGGGCGGCGTCCTGCTGACGCTCTGGCTGATCACCGGGATGCCGGGGCGCGCCGCCATTGCCAGCCGCGCGGGCCTGACGATCATCCTTTGCCATACGATCAATGCCACGCTGTTTTCCCTGGGCATCGCCATCGCCCCGGTGCCGGTCGTCCTGTTCGGGGTCGCTGTTTCACCGATCTTCGCGGCGATTTTCGGTTGGGTATTGGCGGGCGAGATGACGGGGCGTGCCACCTGGATCACCACGGCTGCGGTCCTTGCAGGCATTTTCATCGCCATCCTCGGGCGCGACACCGGCGATATCGCCTTTGACGCCAATGCCGTCCTGGGTGCCCTGGCCGGGCTAGGTGTGGCGGCGGCGCTGGCGCTGACCTTCGTGATCCTGCGCAAACACCGAGCCATCCCGATCTTCCCGGTCATTGGCTCCGGGTCACTTCTGGCAGGCCTTGCGGGTTTGACCCTGACGGGCGGACCGGCGGCCATGATGGTGGGCCAGGTCTGGGCCATCGCGCTGACCGGTCTGGTCATCCTGCCGGTATCCTTTCTGGCCCTGACCTTCGCGTCACGCCATACTTCGGCGACAAATGTCAGCCTGATCATGCTCTTGGAAACCGTCACCGGCCCGATCTGGGTCTGGGCCTATGCTGACGAACCGCTGACCCTGCCGATGCTGATCGGCGGAACCATCGTGGTGGGCAGCCTTGCGGCCTATCTCGTCGTGACCGGGCGCAACCGGCCCAAAGCGGTTGGACTTCCGTCTGAAACAGGCTGAGCCAAACCAAGACAAGCTACACTGGGGGTATGCCCAAATGGAAAGGGCACCCGAAGGTGCCCTTTCCCGTTCGCAAGGCCGGATCACTCGACCGACAAAGCCACGAAACGCGGGTCACCTTCGCGGCGGATCAGCAGCAGCAGGGATTTGCGCCCCGCATCCTTGGCCTCGGCAACACGCGACGTCAGGTCACTGATCGAAGCGACTTTCTGTTGTCCGGCCTCGGTGATGACATCGCCCGCCCGCAGGCCCTTGCCATAGGCTTCGCTTGACTCGTCAATGTTTGAAATGACCAGCCCGTCGCTGCCTGCCGGCAGACCAAGCTCGCTGCGGCTCTCGTCCGTCAGAACGCCCAGCTTCATCCCCAGCATCTCGGTCTCGACCGGCTCGGTCGAGGTGACAGACGCCGGAACAGCGGTTGCCTCGGCCTCTTCGCGGTGGCCAAGCGTGACCAGCAGCGTCTCGCTCTTGCCGTCGCGCAGGACCACAACCCGCACCGCCTTGCCGATCTCGGTATCGGCAACCCGGCGCACCAGATCACGGGTATCCTTCACCGCAGCACCGTCAAAGGACGTGATCACGTCACCGGCCAGCATTCCGGCGTCCTTCGCCGGGCCCTCAGGTACATCCGCCACCATCGCACCGGCGGCTTCGTCAAGCCCGATCGATTCAGCCATATCCGGGGTTATGTCCTGGATCTTGACGCCAAGCCAGCCGCGACGGGTTTCACCAAAGTCACGAAGCTGGCCGACGACTTTCGACACCACATTTGATGCCATCGAAAAGCCGATACCGATCGACCCGCCATTGGGCGACAGGATCGAGGTGTTCACCCCGACGACCTCGCCGTCCATGTTGAACAGCGGCCCGCCCGAGTTGCCCCGGTTGATCGCCGCATCGGTCTGGATGAAATCGTCATAGTTTCCATAAAGCGCCCGGTTGCGCGCCGAAACGATGCCGGCGGAAACCGAAAAGCCCTGGCCCAGCGGGTTGCCCATGGCCATGACCCAATCGCCCACCCGCATCAGATCACTGTTGCCGAATGTAACGAAGGGCAGCGGCGTATCGCTTTCCACCTTCAACAGCGCGATGTCGGTCTTCAGGTCGGTCCCCACCAGTTTCGCATCCAGCTTCTTGCCGGAAAAGAACTCGATGGAAATCTCATCGGCCCCTTCGATGACATGGTTG
>JBATDH010000328.1:0-5602 GCA_049663365.1 Albidovulum sp.
GTACCATCCAGCCGCCGCCTGCGGGTCAACGGGCGTGCCAAAGCCATTGCGCAGGTGGTGGCCGAACACCTCGGCATAGGCATGTTCGCCGGCGCCGACCAGCAACATGGCCGAGGCCACGACGACATCGGGGTTATCAATCTGATAGCCGACGCCAAGACAGATTTCGCCGATGCTGCGCAACTGTTCCTGTGGCGCGCCGAACTGGGCGGCAAAGGTTGTCGAGGCCGCGATCTGTTCGGTGACATCCGTGGTCGTCAGGGCCGATGTCTGGCCCGCCATCGTATCGACCAGACCTTCACACTGGGCGCGCAGTTGTTCGTCAGTCGCCCCCTGAACACCAGACGAGAGCTGCTGGCTGCGCGACATGGCATAGCTTCGGGCACCGCAGAACTGCTCATCCAGTGCCTGCGACGCATCGGTGATGGAACCGGCATCCATCAACCGGCCATTGGCCTGGGTCAGGATGTCGACCGAACCGCAATGCTGGGCCATGGATTTCTTGGTTGGCTTCAAACCGAATGACGGCAATCCACCGATGACATCGCTGGTGCCGCTGCCGGTAGCATCAGGAACCGGAAGCACGGGCGGGCTTTCCGGGATCTGACCGAAGTTGTTGTTGCCGTAATTGTTGCCATCATAGGGCTGCTGGTTATTGGCGTAGCCTGTGCTGCCATAGGGCTCATAGCGCTGGCCGCGGCCTTCGGCCTCGAAGGCCTTGAGAAGCCCGCGCGTGCCTTCGGCCGCAACGACGTTCTGGTAGGGTGCCCCGCCGCCGCTTTGGGCGCGGTTATAGGCGGAATGAAGGTTGCCACGTTCCCAGTCGTTCAACTGGCCGGTCATCGGATATCCCATATATCCCTGATAGCTGCTGATCGCTGACCGGGTCTTGCCCCCGGAGACTCCATCGGCGGTGCCCGCGGGAAAACCGAAATAATTGAGAGCGTTCTGGTCGGTGCGAACGGTTTCATTGCCGTAAGTTCTGGTCGGGGCGGGCTTCTTTTTGTTGAAGCAACCGGCAAGACCGCAAATAATTGCGCCACCGACAATCACTTTGCCAAGGTCGCTCGCCCGAACCGGTGTCGGTTGAAGCAAGGTCAGGCTACCCGCAAGCGTGACCATCATGATTTTACCTAAAGGCATTGCTTTTTCCTCCACAATCGAAAACAGGGATTTGTCTGTGAATTAGCATACATGCTCGAAACCTTTGGTGCACCTGATAAAAAATGTCATTGGGCTGTCTGGATGCTGAAATCGGGATAATGCTCGATAAAGAACGGTTTCTTTCACTGCGATGGCCTCGGATAGCGCCCGGTCCTGACATGCAGATAGGGCATAAATCATGTGATTCGGGTGTCGCGCCAACCACGCGGTGACGGTCGCGACCTGCCCGACACCGGGTGGCTTGAGGCGCGGGCCAGAGTGATCTGGCCCCGGTCTTTACCCCTGATACGGCCCTTCGATGCCGTATTTTCGCATCAGGCTGCTGTGCAGGTTGGCCGCTTTCACAAGTTCGGCCCCATAGCGTTCGATCAGCGTGGACCGCTGGCCCGCACGGGTGGAGGTCGCCAGCGCGCCCAGCACCGCGGCAAGGGTTTCGGCGGCGGCGCGGGCGGCGTCCAGATCATCGCCACTGTTGGCCAGAGTGGCGACATCGCGCGCCGTGGCGGCCCCGACGCCTGCCACGGTTCTTGACCCGCCATTGACATAGCCCTCGGGCAGATCGCCTTTCAGGTTTACCACGCGCTTGTACTGGATCAGATCGAATATCTGATCGACGGCCTGTATCGCCCCTTCAACGCGCGAATGATGTTCGGTGTCGGCGGCAGCATGGGGCAACAGCTCCAGCCGACCCGGATATTTGACCACGAGGGGCAGGTAGGGTGCCATCGGGCCGGAAACCGCGCCGGTTTCGGGTTTGGTAAAGATATCGGCGTCAATCGCCGCATAGCGAACTTTTCCCGACGCCATGGCCCGGTCAAGGGCAGCGGCATCGACGCCTTCGCCGCGGTCGTAGTTGAGAAGAATCGCACCGTCATTGACCGCGGCAAAAACGCTTTCGGAAAGGAAACCGGCATTGGCGAATTGACCGGTTTCGGCATTCAGCGCGCCAAGACCCGTGTGCAACGACAAGACATCAGCCCCGTCGGCGGCTTCTTCTTTGGTTGCGGCATGGGTGAAGCCTTCGCTTTCGATCCAGTCCTTGTGGCGGGCGCGGGCGTATATCCGCACCTTCATCCCGAAGGACGCCGCCAGTTTCGCCACTTCGCGGCCGATATTGCCATAGCCGAAGATGGCGATGGTCGCCCCCTCCAGCTTCTCGGTGGGAAATTCGCGCAGGTTGCGGCCGGTATCGAACTGACCAAGCGCAGTCATGGCGTGCATCTTGTCGACGGGCAGGTCGGGGGCGACCTTCAACAGCGCCTTCATCGCCATCTGGGCCGTGGCGCGGCTGTTGAAGCTGGGCGTGTTCATCAGCGCGGCGCTGCCGCCAGTGCCGTTGCCGCCCCCCCAGGAGTCGGATCCCATATTGCCGGTGCCTGCGCCGATGCGCACGCCGCCAAGCTGGAAGACCGACGCCTTGGGCAGGAACGTCGCGGCGGCGATCACCGCGTCATATTGACCCTTGCCGGCAACGGCCATGATCTCGGCCTCGGTCGAGATGTCCGGGACATAGAAAAAATGGATTTTTCCTTTGGCAAGTGCACTTTCGTCGCCCAGCGGCTCATCATGGAACACGCCGCCCTTGGCGGTGACATAGGCCATGACCTCGGAGTGATCGGGGACGCCATCGGCATCGAACCTCAGCCCCACCCGGTCGCAGACCAGCACCTTGTAGGCGCGGTTGGTATCATCAAGGCGGCGGTTGCCTTCGGCTGCCGCTTCGGCCTCGAAGGTCACGCCGTCACGCGCCAGTTCTTCCTCAAGCACGGCAATCTTGGCCCGATGATAGGCGTATTGCAGATTGTCGAGCAGTGCGGGAATGTCCTCGGCGGGGCGAATGCCACCGATCCAGGCGCGGTAATCGCCCGGTGTGCCCGGAAAGGCGTTGATATAGCGGGCGACGTCCAGACCCGGCTCATGGGTGCCGTTGGGATGGGTGATGCCGTCATAGGACAGGATCGCCTTGGAATGGGCGACGATGCGGGCGTGAATGGCCGGATCGGTGATGTCGGGGTCGGTGACCTTCAAGAGGGTCACGGCCGCGCCGCGATAGTCGGGGTTGGCCACGCCCAGCTCAAAGAGCGGGTGGGCGTCAACCCAGTCGTTGACGGCCCGTCGGTTGGTAACCGACCGCGCATTCAGCTCGGACACCGAGCCGATCCGCCTTTCGGCGCGCAAAAGACCAAAGGTGGTTTCGGCAAAGGCGAGCGTGGAATAGGTGTTGATGACACCGCCCAGCATCTTGTCGGCGGCGGGGTCATAGATCGGGCCGACCTTGACCGTCCGTTCGCCCGACAGCGGCATTTTCGCGTCGACCGGGGCGGCCAGCTTCAACTGCCGGGGAATCGCCCAGGACGGTTTTTTCTGGTTGTGTTCGACCAGATCGAGCGCGGCAGGCGTAAAGGAAACGATATAATAGCCGGAAATCCCGCCAATGGCCTTTTGGAATGGCATGAACATGCAGCATTTGCGGGTCACGTCGCGCACCAGTTCTTTGCCCCAGGGCATGGCCCCGAGCATGGAGGTCGCATCGAGCACGACGTGATGTTCGGCGGGGTTCAGGGCGATCCAGGCCAACAGTTCTTCGACGTCACGGGTCGAATAGGTGGTGGCCCCGGTGGTTTCATGGCCGACGCCGATAAAAAGCTTGATCCCCATCTTTGCCAGTTCGGCGGCAGAGGGCACGACGCCTTCCTCTTGGGCGAAATGCACACGGGCTTCGTCGCCGTTGCGGGCATAGCGCATCATCTCAATAATCTGGGCACCCCAGGACTGGCGGAAAAACCCGGAGGCTTTGGCCGCATCGGATTCGGGGCGCAATGTATCGACGAAAACCTGCTGATCCGGGTCATTCGTGGTAATCAGATGCAGGGCGCAGGCGGTAAAGCCGGAATGGCCGCCCCCCAGACCCACGGCCATCTTGTTGGATGCGGGGAATTCGAAATAGCGGTGAATTTCGCGCATCATGTCAGCTAGGAACTTGTCCGCCGGATAGCCGCGATGCATCGACCGGCCAATCTCGGCGGTGGTGAATGGGCCCAGATCGCGGCCCTTGTCGTCCAGCTTGCGGTAGTTGGTTTCGAGCCAGTGTTCGAATTCGAAGCGCAGGAAACGGCTGTCAGCCTCATCCTTCACGCCATCCGTGATCGGGCCTACGCCGAAAAACGGGTTGCGCGTACGGGCAGGCGCGCCGGATTTCGTGGCGTCAACAGATGCCTGGCGCTGGGTTTTGAGCCGCTCGATATTCGACATTGCCTGGTGTCCTTACCTCAAGAATTTTGCGCATGTTACGCAGATGATTGCGTGAAAATCGCTCAGGAGCGTCGTTTACTGTGCGGAAGGGGACATTGGCAAGAAATTCCCGCCGTTAAAGTAATTTTACTGAAAGGTCGGGCAGACTGATATGTGAGGCTACAGGGGGAACAGGTGAATAGCTGAATCCTGTCAGACGCAACACGCTTTAGTCCCCGGTTATCTGGCGCACTTTTCCGGATATTTCATCGCCCTGATAGACACTGAAGGCACCGTGGCGAAACTCTTGCTGATAGCGGTGCAGCATGGAGCGTTCGACAGTGATGGTGATCCGGTCCCAGGGCAGAGCATCGAGCGGCATCAGCACCATCCCCTTGGGCACGGGCCCGTGTACCTGACCATGGTAATAGATACGGTGGGTGCCGGTTTCTCGATCCTCATAGACGGCATAGAGGAATTCAACTTCGGGCCACAATCCCTGTGCCAAAAGCAGATCGCGCAACCCCGCAAGGCTGGGCACCTTGCCCGGTGCAACGGGCACGGAAAATGTGCCGTCTGCCGCCTCGACCAGAAGGATGTTGCCCCCATCGGTCAATACGCCGCCGACAGAGGTACCGCCGGTGGCCACCACGACATCGACCAGCGAATTTTCCAGGCCAATCGAGAAATAGTTGCCCTTGAAATAGCCCAATGGGTTGGCGTCGACCGAGGCAAAATCAATCACTTGGCCGATCATCACGATATGATCGCCCGCATCGACAAATCTTTCGCTGCTGCAAACGAAATGCGCCAGCGCCCCGTCGATCAGTGGCATCTGCGCCGCCCCCGGCGTCCAGGCGCATTGGGCGAATTTGTCTTTCTCGCGCGATGCAAAAAGGCCAGAGACGCCCTTTTGATCCTCCGCGAGCACGTTGACGGCAAAATGCGTCGCGTTCACGAAGGCTGGACAGCTATGGGCTGATTTGGCCAGGCAGACCAGCACAAGCGGTGGATCAAGCGATACCGAGGTGAAGGAATTGGCGGTAAAGCCGCGCGGGGTGCCGTCGGGCTGGCGGGTGGTCAGGACGGTGACACCGGTGGCGAAAGACCCAAAGGCGTTGCGCAGGGCGTACGTGTCAATTTCCGGTTCAGTTTTGGGCGGGCAATATGTCGGTGTGTCTGCGCCCAGCCTTGACGGTGCCGAGGG
>JBATDH010000329.1:0-9266 GCA_049663365.1 Albidovulum sp.
TTATTGTTGGAATAAAAAGAAAAATGGCAAAGTGTTGGGAAATATTGCGGTCCCTGTGGGCGTTTGAATTGCCGTTGGCTCGGGCCAGTTGCGACATGGGCCTTGACCTAAGACAGCCATTGGATAGATCAGGGCGATGGTCCCTTTAGACAAACTCGATCAGATCACGCGACGCTTCGACTTTCTCGAAGCGAAACTGGCAGCGGGTGCGCCGCCTGCCGATATTGCGGTGTTGTCGCGCGAATATGCCGACCTTCGCCCCGTCACCGCCGAGATCGCCCTTTACCGGGCCGCGATTGACGAACTGGCCGATGCCGAGGCCATGCTGCAAGACCCTGAAATGCGCGCATTGGCCGAGGAAGAGGTGCCGCGCTTGCGCGATAACATTGCGGCGATGGAGGGGCGGTTGCGTCTGGCGCTTTTGCCGAAAGATGCGGCGGATGCGCGCCCGGCAATCCTGGAAATCCGCCCCGGCACGGGCGGCGACGAAGCTGCGTTGTTCGCCGCCGAACTTTTGCGCATGTATCAAAAGCACGCCGAACAGCAAGGCTGGAAATTCCAGCTTCTGGAATTGTCGGAAACGGAACTCGGGGGGGTGAAAGAGGCCACTGCCCGGATCGAGGGTGACGGTGTCTTTGCCCGGCTGAAATACGAATCCGGCGTACACCGGGTCCAACGGGTGCCAGAAACCGAAAGCGGCGGGCGTATTCACACCTCGGCGGCGACCGTGGCCGTCCTTCCCGAGGCCGAAGAGGTCGATATCGACATCCCGACCGCCGACATCCGCATCGACACGATGCGGGCATCCGGGGCAGGGGGCCAGCACGTCAACACCACGGATAGTGCGGTGCGCATCACCCATATCCCGACCGGGATCGTCGTGACATCTTCGGAAAAGTCGCAGCATCAGAACCGCGCCAACGCGATGGCCGTCTTGCGGGCACGCCTGTTTGATCAGGAGCGTGCGCGCGCCGATGATGCCCGCGCCGCCGAGCGAAAATCGCAGGTGGGATCAGGGGATCGGTCCGAACGCATCCGCACCTACAACTTTCCGCAAGGGCGGATGACCGACCACCGGATCAACCTGACGCTTTACCGGCTGGATGCGATCCTGCAAGGCGATCTGGTGGAAATCATTGACGCACTCACATCGCATGATCAGGCTGAAAAACTTGCGGCGATGGATACATGACGGTTGCCGAGGCTTTGCGGTCGGCCACCTTGCGGTTACGGCAGGCGGGCATAGAAAATGCGGTTGGGGATGCGCGGCATCTTCTGGCCAATGTCATGGACATATCGCGCCACGAATTGCTTCTCAGGCGGGATATATTATTGACCAATGAGGAACAATCGGACTTTGAGAGCGCTGTTGTTCACAGATCAGCGCGCCGACCGGTAAGCCAGATCACCGGTCAACGCCTGTTTTGGGGACGTGCCTTTAAGGTCACGCAAGACACGCTTGATCCGCGCCCCGAAACCGAATGCCTGATTGAAACCGCGCTTGGGAAACCTTTCACCCGTGTCCTCGACCTCGGGACCGGAACCGGCTGCATTCTTCTGACGCTTTTGTCTGAAAGGCCCGGCGCAACCGGTGTCGGCGTTGATCTTTCCGTGGCCGCACTTGCTGTGGCCAATGACAATGCCGGGGCGCTTGGCCTTGCGGATCGCGCGGATTTCAGAGTGTCTGACTGGTTCGCGGACGTTGGCGGAGCCTTTGATCTTGTCGTGTCGAATCCGCCCTATATCGCGGAAAAAGAGATGGCGGACTTGGCTCCGGAGGTGCGTGATTGGGAGCCACACCTGGCGTTGACCCCCGGTGCTGACGGGTTGGGGGCATACCGGACCATCGCTGCCGGTCTGGGGGATTTTCTGACTGAAAATGGCCGGGCGATTGTGGAAACCGGGCCCTCACAAGGACCGGCGGTGACGCAGATATTTCACGAAGCGGGGTTTTCCGAGGTCGAGATTTTCCGCGATCTCGATGGGCGCGACCGGGTTCTTGTGGTGATGCGATAGATTGAATTGGGTGGAAAGCGCCGCATTTTCTCATAAAATGCGGGGTACTGCTGCAAAATTTCAAGTTTCCGCTTGCTCTATCGGATACATCATGCATACAGGCCATGTCGGGTGGACCGTTAGGGGCCGCCCGGACCGTCTTGCCTTACCAGACAGAATTCTGTGACCGGCGCCGAATTTCATCGGGCTTGGTTCGTAGAACGGGGCAAGACATTTCACAGCCATATGGCTCGGACAAGACGAAAGCACATGAGATCATCCAAATCCCGTTCGCGTTCGAAATCGAACAACCGGCAGCGGCCGCTCGGAAATGTCATCAATCGCGTGTTCGACAGTTCTGGCCCCGAGGGCAAGGTACGTGGCACACCCCAGCAGATCATTGATAAATATCTGATGCTGGCACGCGATGCGCAATTGTCCAATGACCGCGTCGCCGAACAGAATTTTCTTCAACATGCCGAACACTATACCCGCATGCTTGGCGAGGCTCAGAGCGAGATGAATCGCGAACAGGAGTTGCGCCAAAACCAGCACGATAACAGCCAGCAAAATGGCAATACGCGCAGCAATGGCGGCGGTCAGAATTCGAATGACCCCCAGGGCAACGCAGGCAATCAAGGCGGCAACCCGTCCGGGGACCGGCAGCAAAACCAACGCAACCGCTATGAAGAGCGTAGAAATCGCGACAATAGCGACCGGCAACGGCCCGCGCCCGATCACGGCGGTGGCGACAACCGCGATGACGGCCCCGGATTGGTTGAAACACCGGAAACCCGCCAAAACATGGCACCTGCCGCCCCGGTGACGGCCCCCATGATGCCTGCGATGCCGAATGAGGAGGCCGTTGCGGCGAAATCGGAGGAAATCGTGGCAAAGAAACCGCGCTCTGCCCGTGGCCCCCGCAAGCCAAAAGAAAAGCCAGATAGCCCGGATGCGCCCGCATCGGAACCATCGGAAAATTCGGTGGAAGGCGGCCAGTAAGGCATTTCGAGTTGATGTTGAGTTGACAACAGAGGATTGCGAACACGGAAAGTTCGCACCCTGATCCAATGTCGTTTCGCAATGCCATAGCGGCACTGCCGTCAGTTCTTGCCGTCGATTTCTCTGGCCAGCCGACAAAACGCTTCCAGCGTAATTTCTTCGGCCCTTGATGTGGGGGCTATACCCGCCTTTTCCAGTATCGCCTCTATCCCCGGAGACAGGGATTTGAGGCTGGAGCGCAACATCTTGCGGCGCTGATTGAACCCCGCGGCGATGACGCGGTTCAATATGGCCGCCTTTGCAGGAAAGCGCGGCGACGGCAAGGCCGTCAGATGCACCACAGATGAATGCACCTTGGGCGGGGGCGAGAATGCTTCCGGTGGCAAGGTCATGACGATACGGGCATCACAACGCCATTGCGCCAGCAGGGCCAGCCGCCCATAGGCCTTGGACCCTGGCTTCGCCACGATGCGCTCTGCGACCTCGCGCTGAAACATGAGCGTCAGGCTTTGCCAGACCGGTGGCCATTCCGGCGGTGTCAGCCAACGCACCAACAGCTCGGTGCCGATATTGTAGGGCAGGTTCGCCACGATGCGAATGGGGGGCGTCAGGTGGGCCAGCGCATCCAAGCGCATCGCATCGCCGCAAACAACTTCGAGCTTGCCGGGCCAGGCTTTGGCGATTTCTTGCAGCGCGGGCAGGCATCGTGCGTCTTTCTCCACCGCCAAAACCCGCCGCGCGCCTTCCGACAACAATCCGCGCGTCAATCCGCCGGGGCCGGGGCCGACTTCCAAGACGTCACATGCCCCGAGATCACCCGCAAGGCGGGCGATTTTGGCCGTGAGATTGAGGTCAAGCAGGAAATTTTGGCCAAGGCTTTTCCTGGCCATCAAATCATGCGTGGCGATCACATCCCGCAAGGGGGGCAAACCGTCTATCGTGGTCATTTCAACGCCCCCGGAATTGCCCGCTGCCTGCCGGTGCATTTTGGGCAAGACCCCAAGCCATGCGCAGCGCGGCGATCATGCTGCCAGGGTCTGCAATGTCTTTGCCGGCGATATCAAAGGCCGTCCCGTGATCGGGGGAAGTCCGGATGAAGGGCAGGCCCAGCGTTACATTGACACCACCCGAAAAATCCAGGGTCTTTATCGGGATCAGGGCCTGGTCATGGTACATGGCGATGGCCACATCATATCCGGACCGTGCACCCGCATGAAACATCGTATCCGCGGAATGGGGTCCGGTGACGGCTATACCTTCGGCGCGTAGACGCGCCAGTAAGGGGATGATCATTTGCATCTCCTCACTGCCCATTTGCCCGCCTTCGCCAGCATGGGGGTTCAGGCCTGCGACAGCCAGACGTGGGGACGGGATGCCGAATTGGTCGATCAGGCTGGTATGGGTTATGCGAATGGTTTCTTCCAGCAGTGAGGCTGTCAGGGCGATGGCCACGTCCTTGAGGGCGATGTGGATTGTCGTGGGCACCACCCGCAGTGGCGGCGCGGCGCTGTCGCTGGCCAGCATCATGACCACCCGGTCGACGCCCGCCAGATGCGCCAGAAATTCCGTATGACCCGGAAAGGCAAAGTCGGCACCGTCCTTGAGCGCCTTTTTATGGATCGGGGCGGTCACGACCGCGGCGGCATCTCCTTGGCGAACCAGGGCGACGGCGCGGTCAATGACGGCTATGACGGAGGCTGCGTTCGCCGGCCGCGGGTGGCCCGGCTCTGCCATATCGGGAAAGGTATGCGCCAGGACCGGAAGGTGGTCGGCGGCAACGCTCACTGCCTCTTGCGGTGTGGAAATCGCTTGCCAAAGAGTGCCTTTGGGCAAGTGCCGAGGGTCGCCCAGCCAGAAAAAGGGGAAGTCACCGCCAAGCTGCGCGCGTGCCTTGACGGCAATTTCCGGGCCAATTCCGGCGGGTTCGCCGCAGGTCACTGCAATCGGATCTACCGGCATCTTGGGGGATCACGGGGTGCGAATGATGGCGTTGGCCCGAAGTTCCGCCAGATAGCCATCTGCCAACCCGGCCAGCCTTTGATTGACCAGCTCATCGCGTATCTGCGCGCGGGTCGGCCCCGACCCAAAACCGAGTTCAGGCACAATATCCGGGGCGCCGTCCGTGCCAACACCTGTATCCGCTACAATCGAGGTCGCATTGGTGTCGATCGTCGCAGAGCGATGGCACAACATCAGGAAAACCAGCGCATTGCCGTGTACCAAGGTGGTCGAAATTTCCCGGTCATCCAACTGTGACAGTTCGGCCCTGATATCGCCGGGCACGGATGCCATGGACTGGGTCGTCCGGACGATCTGCTCTTGCGCCGGTCCGCGCACGGCGCGGTAAAGATCGTCACAGGTGTCAACCGCGCCGCGCACCCTTTCGGCCTCGGCAAGGGCGGATTGGCTTTTGCCGCCAGGTATCAGGTATTGGGCATAGTCCACGGTCAGGTTGCGCGGGTCGATATCGCCGCCCTGCTCAATGCCCCGCATCTGGAGAATGGCAATCGTGCCGCCCATCGGAATGGGCGCGCTTACCTGACCATTGCGCAACCCGGCGACGATGGGGCGAAGCTGTTCAGGCAGGTTGGTCAGGGGAATCCAGCCCAGTTTGCCGCCCTGAACCCGCGAAGCGGCCGCGGAATGCGCCTGTGCCGCGCGGGCGAAATCAGCCTCGGAGCGGATGGACTTGGACAGGTCATCGGCAAGCTGGCGCGCCTCGGCGGCGACCGCCGGGCCTGCCGGTATCAGTATTTCCGACAGCAAAACCCGTGGGCCCGCACCGCGACGGGCGGCTACCGACATCGCCCGGTCAATATCTGCTTCGCCGATAGCGACACGCGAGGCAAATTTCGCCCGCACCACCTGCCGCCATGCCAGACCGGAGGCAACAAAGTCGCGAAAACTTTCCGGTGCCACGCCGCCTTCACCGATGGCCGCGAGGAACTGTTCAGTATCGAGATTGGCCCGGCCGGCAAATTCGGCCATCCCGGCCTGAACCTGCGCATCGGACAGTGTGATGCCGGCCTGCTTGGCTGCCTCGGCGCGCAGACGGTCTTCGATCAGGCCTTTCATCGCCTCAGATTCCGGGTCGCCCGGAACCCGGAGCAAACGCAGGAACTTTATCCGCTGGTCAAGCTCGAACTGGGTGACGGCCTGTTCGTTCACCAGCACGACCGGCGCAAATTGACTTTGTGCAAAAGCAAGGTGACTTGCACAAACCAGCGTTGCCAAAGCTGCGAAGAGGGTAGTGATCAACCGCATCGTCATTGTTCCATTATCTTCATATCTGCTGATCGCCCGCGTGAAGGTTTTTCTTGTTTGCCTGAACAACGGCGGGTCACTGCACACAACTGCGTTTGTAGTTTTGCGTACCAGCCCCATTGCCAAAACCGGTCAGGACAACCGACAAATTGAAATCCGTACTCGGGTCGATACTAGTCGATGATGTAAAGCGGCGCGAGAGGGAAAGATCAATCGCGGCGCATTCATTGCGATACTCAAGGCCGATCTTGGCTTTTGCGGCCCGGTCAGCCTGAAAATCGTAAAGCCCCGCTAACACCCCCCGCCACCCATCACTTATGTGCCAACCGGCATCGAAGGCAACTTCGGATGTGGGGATCACGCGTCCTTCGGCCGGGTCGGCCACCAGCCAATTGTAGCTGGCCGACAGGTCGTATCTGGAAGCATTCCAGTCAAGCCGGAGTTCATTGCGGCTGAAACTGA
Organism: Albidovulum sp.; assembly: GCA_049663365.1. Lineage (GTDB taxonomy): Bacteria > Pseudomonadota > Alphaproteobacteria > Rhodobacterales > Rhodobacteraceae > Albidovulum. The sequence goes on from JBATDH010000329.1 coordinate 6,724, forward strand.
AGGCGTCGTCAAACAGCGCCCGGTTGGTTGCTGACAGCCCGCCATTGGTCGTGATCTGCGTAGCGATCAACCAGTCCGACGATGTTCCGTCAAGGCCGGATGCAGGGCCGAATTGGCCCAGATCGTCGGCCCGAAATACCCGCCCCGCCGTGACCCCCAGCGTCCACCCCGTTGGCGCATAGCGTGTCCAGCTCAGGCCTAGATTGAGCCGGTTGCCAAGCTCGTGAACGTCTGACCCCGGAAACCGGCTGAACGCAAACAAGTTGCCTTCGTCGAATTCTACGGTCTGGCTGTCTTCGTTGGGAACCGATTGGGTTGAGTTTGGGCCTACCACGATCTGAACCACGGGTTCAAGGACATGGGCGACGCCATTTGGGGATGATTTCATCCACGGCCATCGCAGTTCGATCGCCCCCAAGGGGGTAAAACGGGCAACCGTGGGGGCAAACCCCGCATCCTGCCCGATCGCATAAAAATCGGCGGCGCCTTCGAACGCGCCGGAAAACACCATGCCGTTGTTCAAGACCCAATTGCGCCGCCAATCGACAAAGGCCGAGGCTCGGGCAACATCCCGCCCGTCGGTGACCCCATCGCCATTGGCGTCAAAGTCCACCGTCGAGCTGCGCCGCTGGGCGTGGGTCTCGAACCGAAACTGACCTTCGCCCCCCAGAAAGCGCGGTGTGAAACGGCGTTGATAGGTGGCGTCACCCACCAAAGTCGGCAGGGTCGCATTGATTTCGCCGGCGCGGATCGACTGAAACCGGAAAAGCCGAGCGTCAATATATTCATTGCGACGGGTGCGGGTCACGTCCACGCCGCTGGCAAGGCGGTCTATATCGCTGATGCCGTAGTCCAGAAGATAGGCGCGGTCAGTCACGCTTTGGACAGTGACATCAAGCGTGTAGTCCTTTTTCAGATCAAACCGCCCGTCAGCGAACAAATACCCGCGCGTATCCCCAGGCAAAAGCTGGTCGCGGGTCAATGCACCTTCAATTTCGATCCGGCCTGTTCGAAAAGCCTGACGATACCGGAACTCCATCGTCCGGGTGCCTTGTGTCGAAACGTAAGGTGTCAAAGTCACATCGCGGCTGTCCCCGATGGCGATAAAATAAGGAATTTTGATCCCAGGCCCGAGGCCCGAACTGGTGCGAAAACTGGGCATCATGAACCCGGTGGCGCGATCCAGTGTCGGGTCGGGCATCCGCAGCCTGGGGATATAGAAAACCGGCACGCCCGCCACGCGAAACTGCGCATGATCGAAGTAAAGCTGACGTTCCAACTGGTCATGAACGACCCGGCGCGCCCTGATTTCCCAAAGCGGCACGGGGTTGCTGGCACAGACCTTGCATGACGAGGCGACAACCTTGGACAGTTGGTTATACCGGCCACTGACCCTGGTCATTTCGACCGCCGCAATCTGCAACTGGTTGTCAAAGACCAATCTGGCGCTTTTCAGAATGCCTTGCGACATATCCCGCGACAATTCCGCAGCGCTGGCCAGAACCGTGGATCCCTGGCCGTCGTCAAGTGTAATCGGTCCTTCAATCGACAGGGTGTCGGCTACACTGTCAAAAACGATGCGCGTCGCGGTCAGGCGTGTGCCCTGATAATAGACTTCGACTGATCCTTCAGCGGTCAGCGTTTCATCGCCCCGCAGGAAAATATGATCTGCAACCAGGGTCGCCTTTTCTTGTGCCGACAATGGCCCGGAAAACAGGAACAGCAGGACGGCCAGCAAAAACCGCATCAGCCGTCCTCTAGATGCAAGAGCAAGCTGAGCGAGAAGAGCATTGCCGCCGTGGGCGGGCTCCACGCGGATACCAAGATCGGAATTTGGCCGCTCTCACCAAGGACTTGCGCAAAATTGCGCAGCAAGAAGATCGAGAATCCCGCGATTATCGCCAAAAGCACCATCATTCCAGTTCGCCCGGATCGCGCGTGACGCATAGTGAAACCAGCCCCGACCAACACCATTGTGGCCATCAGTAAGGGCAATGCTAACTCCATTTGCAACCAAACTGAATGCTTTCTCGGCGAGAAACCGGCACGTTCCAGCGCGCTGATGAATGCGGGCAACTGCCAGATGGGGATCGCGGAAGGGGTGCCAAAGCTGTCGCGAATCTGGTCCGCCGTCAGATCTGACGGCAGGCTCAGGCTCTTGTAGACCCGTGAATTCTGTTCGGGGTTTTCGCCTTGGGTAAACCGCCACTCCTTGGCATTTGAAATGGTCCAGACACCATCCCCCAGAGTCGCCTGGTCCGCTTCAATGCGCATGACCGGCGCGCCATCGGGGGCAAATGAAAGAAAGGTCACATCGAAAAGTGTGGTACCATCAAGGTTGGACCGATCTGCGCGAATGACGGTTTGGCCATCCGATCCGCCCTGGCGCAGCCAAAATCCTTCGCGGGAAATGGACAAGACATTGTCATCCCCCAGCAGATACCGACCTGAAAGCGCTTCGTAGCGCTTGGTCGTTCCAGCAACGATCGGGTTGAACACGGCCACCGCCATTGCGCCGATAAGCAAGGCGGTGACAACAGGGG
>JBATDH010000330.1:0-7081 GCA_049663365.1 Albidovulum sp.
GCTACGGTTTGTCGGTTCGCGTCACAAGCGCATCGATGGCAAAATACTCATCAGCAGAGCATATGTTTGCTGCGCCATCCGTCCAGTCATCTGTAAACTCACCGAGTTCAATCGGCCCGATGGACAGGGGAAAAGCCTCCGTTGCAGTCTCAATCTCGGTCTTGCCAGACGCAAACACCTTGACTAGCCCCAACAACCATCCTTTCGAGTCAAACCAGAAGTACTGTACAGCGGGCTCACTTTCTGTGCCTCCACTTACAACCCGAAAGAAACTATCAGTAGAGTCGCTGTGCGACCTAAGGAGTCGTGCCATATCCTTGGACCTTCCTAGCATTTCAATAATAGTACCGGGTGGCCCCAAGACAACCGAGATATGAGGGCGCGCCAGGTCGACATAACTTCTAGCCAGCCGTAGGCCGGGCTTCAGCCACGCACAGGATGCACCCCGCCGAACCGATCTGCGACCGTTCGACCGACCCGCAAGTCCACGCCTGACGGCAGGCGCTGGGCTGACCCTACACGCTCACCGTTCCTCCGCAAATCCCACCCGCCCATGATATCTCGGCGAGGGGGCCGGGACTGCGCGTGTCCCGACACCTGTCGGGACGGATGTGGGACGCGGGCGAGACGGATGCGGGACGGAAACCCGGCACCCGATCCCAAGGCCTTGGCCCCATTGGGCTGGTGAACTCGGGCCTCCGGGCCGGGCATCGGCGAAACATGTGGCCCTCGCGCCTTCTACCGGGGTTTTTGTTTCCGATGCGGTGCCAGAGGGGTTGACGCCATGGTCCGGCTTGAGGCTGATAGGCGGAATCTGCCCCTCAAAGCCCATGGAATCCTCATCCGATGACCCTGTCCCCATTGTCAGTTTACCGGCTTCGCCCCGGTGCCATTTTCCCCCTGCTCTTTTTGCTGGTCCTGTCGGCCTGTGGCGCGCCGCAAGAGGTGACGCGCGCGCCGGAACCGGTGGAGGCGCATTATGCAGCGCTCGAGGATAGCGGGTTTATGATCCCCGAAGTGGTTCCGGGCTATGCCACACCGCATAACCGCCGTCAGGATGTGGCCTGGACGGGGGCCGAGCCTGCGGGCACCATCGTGGTCGATCCCTGGGCGCGCTGGCTCTATCTGGTGGAACCCGAGGGCCGCGCCACCCGTTACGGCATCGCCGTCGGGCGCGAGGGCAAGGGGTTTCGCGGCAATGCGGTGATTTCGCGGAAAGAGGAATGGCCGTTCTGGCAGCCGACCGCCAACATGATCCGCACCGAGCCCGAGGTCTATGCCCAGTTTGCGTCCGGCATGGAAGGCGGGCTGGAAAATCCGCTGGGGGCGCGGGCGCTTTATCTCTATCGCGGCGGCAAGGATACCAAGTTCCGCATTCACGGCACTTCGAACGCCTCGACCATCGGGCGCAAGACCTCGGCCGGGTGTATCCGGCTGTTCAATCAGGATGCGATAGATTTATACGACAGGGTGCCGATGGGAACCCGTGTCGTGGTGCGCACGCCCGAACAGTCGCTGGCCGCCGAAGGCGCATTTGTCGAGGTCGAGAATGGCTATCTGGTGCCCGAAGGATCACCCGAGGCGCAGGCCTTCTACGCGCGTCAGGCCAAGATCGCAGCGGAAACGCCTGAGGTGTTCACCCAGATCAACTGACGCGTTCTGCCTTTGAACTGATCCATCAGATGAAAGACAAGCCGCTTTCGACCAAGGGTCAAGTGGCTAGGAAAGGGCCGCGCCAGACCCTGGGAGCAACTGTGGTTTCAGGCGGTCTGTTTTTTGTAGGTTTGCCCTTTGCGCATCATGGCATTGAGCACGGTGATGAGTTTGCGGGCGACGGCGATGAGGGCTGTTTTTTTGCTCTTTCCTGCGGCCTCGAGCCGCTGACGGAAGGCAGCAAAGCCCAGATCGTATCTTGAGGCGGCGAGGGCGGCGATGAAGAGGGCGCGGCGCAGTTGAGGTCGTCCGCCCCAGATGCGTCTTCTGCCCCGGAAAGTGCCGCTGTCGCGGGCATGCGGCGCAAGGCCCGCGAGGCTGGCGATGCGCCGTCGGTCGAGTTGGCCCAGTTCGGGCAGGTATGCCAGCAGCACCGCCGCCGTATGTGGACCCACCCCGACCGAGCTTTGCAACAGCTTCGCCTGCGTGGCCAGTCCCGCGTCAGTGGCGATAAGCTCTGCGACCTCGCGCTCGACGGCCTGTCGGTGGCGCGATAGCAGGCGCAAATGCGCCGATATCTGGCGGCGGATCCAGCGACCCTCGGTCTGTCCGGTGCGGTTCCGCTCAGCCCCGATCATCGCCACGATATCGTCGCGGCGGGCCAGCAACGCGGCCAACCTGCGCCGGGCCGCACCGATCACGGGTCTGGGCTGCAATGCCAGCGCTTGTCCCATCTGCGCCAGCATCGCGGCATCTACCCGGTCAGTCTTGGCCAACCGACCTGCGGCCCGCGCAAACTCCCGCGCCTGACGCGGATTGACTCGCACATAGGGATGACCTGCCCGCTCAAGCGCCAGCGCCAACGGCCGGTCATATCCACCGGATGCCTCAAAAACGGTGAGGCATCCTTGGGCCCCGCGCGCAAAACGGGCGAGCGCAGAGGCTGTCATCGGTAAACGGGAGTGCTGTCCGTCGCGGTTGTCGAAAATGTCAAACCAGTCCTTGGAAACATCGACGCCGATCGTCGTAAATGCTAGGGTCATGAGGCCTGTCCTTGTTCTGCGGGATCGGCGGCCGCAACCGCTGTCCCAGGCAACTGTTCAGGCTGGCGTGAACCAGCGAGCGAGCCCCAGGCTCCCAGACGGGATCAAAGTCCCAAGGGCGCGACGGGGTCTCGCTCGCGACCACATTGCCATAAATCTATCAGACAAGGGCGCTTCGCATCGATAGGTTTTGGCGGTTTATCCCTTAGTTCCGAATGACTTGCGAGCAATGGCCGACGGTGCAATGCGCCCTCCCGATGGGAGGGTCGGGCGCGGCCCGGGCTGGTCGCCCGGACCGAGGCCTGGAACGTCTTGCCACAGTCATTACGACCCGGCAGTTCATGTCGCCTTTTTCAGCACCCTGCAATAGCGTCAAAGCAGGATGACGTAATCCTTGCGGGTGGTTTCCAGCACCTCCCAGGTGCCTGAGAACCCCGGTCGCAGGATGAAGCTGTCACCGGGGCCGAGCGGGTATTCTGTGCCATCGGTATCGGTGATGACCGAGCGGCCCGACAGAATCCGGCAATATTCCCATTCGTCATAGGCAATCCGCCACTTGCCGGGGGTGGACTGCCAGATACCGCAATAGAGGCCATCGCGTTCCTCGGCGTTCCAGGTGGTGAATTCGGGGTCGCCCGAGATCAGTTTTTCGGGGGCCGGGCGGTCGGTTTCCGGTGTGGCGGCGGCAGGGGTGAGGCGGAGGAGGTGGGGCATGAGTGCATCCCTTGGTTGGTGCTGTCCTGGTTCGGGCGGGCAATTGCCCCCTTTGATAAAGGCGTCGTCGTCGGGGCGAAAGAGGCGTATGATGTGCCTGTCATGAGCAATCATTTGCGGAGGAGGAATTGCCTTTGACCGAAACATCCCGGCACGATTCCTGGCAAGCAGGAAATAATTACGACACATATATGGGCCGCTGGAGTCGCAAGGTGGCACCGCGTTTTCTCGACTGGCTGAAAGCACCGAAAGGCGGCGACTGGCTCGATCTCGGCTGCGGCTCCGGATCCCTGTCCGCCGCGATCCTCGAGCACGACGCACCTCGAAGCGTGATCGGGGTCGATGCCTCGGAGGGCTTTGTAAGGCATGCCGCAAAGGTCGTCGGCGACGGGCGCGCGACGTTCCGGCAGGGCGATGCGCAGGCGCTCGACCTGGCCGATCAAAGCCGCGACGCCGTGGTGTCGGCGCTGGTTCTGAACTTTGTCCCCGACCGACGCGCGATGCTGTCGGAAATGGCCCGCGTCGTGCGGCCGGGCGGTCGCCTGGGGTTTTTTGTCTGGGACTATCCGGGCGGCGGCGTGCAGTTCATGCACGAATTCTGGCAGGCCGCGATTGCGCTTGATCCTGGCGCGGGCGATCTGACGGAAGATCGGCGTTTTCCCGATTGTACCGAGGCGGCGCTGGGCGCGCTCGCGGCGGAGGTTTGGGGCACCGCCGTTGAGACGACCGCGATCGAGGTGCCGACGCGGTTTCGGGATTTCGCGGATTACTGGATGCCCTTCACGCTCGGCGCAGGCCCCGCGCCGGGCTACTGCGTCTCTCTCGCACCCGACCGGAGAGAGCAACTTCGCAAATCGCTGGAGAGTGGCCTGCCGAGGGAGGCCGATGGCGGTATCGCCCTGACCGCGCGGGCATGGGCGGTGAAGGCGACCGTTCCCGGCTGAGGCGGTGGTCGCCTCACTCAACCCAATGCACGGCCGTCAGGTCATTGGCCTGCGTCGGCGAGTTGGCCCAAAGGCCCTCGATCCTGGCGTTGGCGACACCGGTCTTGGCAAGCTGGAAGAGGTAGGCATTGACGAAATCCTGGGCAATCAACTCCTGCGCCTGTTTCAGGAGCGCCGAGCGGTCGGCCGGATCGGTGGTCACATTGAGCTGATCCATCAGGTCGACAAAGGCGGGTCGGCCATATTGGAAATAGTAGTCGGGCCGGGCATAGATATTGATATCCATCGGTTCGGTGTGGCTGACGATGGTCAGGTCGAAATCGCGGCCCTTGAACACCTGTTCAAGCCACTGTGCCCATTCGACATTGGTGATCTCGGTCTTGATGCCGACAGCGGCCAGTTGGGCCGCGATGATCTCGCCGCCGCGGCGGGCATAGGTCGGCGGTGGCAGCGCCAGGCGGAGTTTGAGGTCGGTGATGCCGGCCTCGGCCAGCAGCTTTTTCGACAGCTCCGGGTCATAGGCCGACAGCCGGGTCAGATCGACATAATCGGGATTATGCGGCGCGAAATGGGTGCCGATGGGGGTGCCATAGCCGAACATGGCACCGTCGATGATGTCCTGCCGGTTGATCGCATGGGCGATGGCTTCGCGCACCTTGATATTGTCCAAAGGCGGCTGCTTGTTGTTCATCGCCAGAATGGTTTCGCCCTCGGTCGAGCCGACGATGACCTTGAAACGCGGGTCGGCGGCGAACTGCGACAGGGTTTCGGGGGCGGGGTAGTTGGGGAAGGCATCGACATCGCCGGCCATCATCGCGGCAAAGGCCGCCGTCGGGTCGGAAATGAAGCGGAAAGTGGCCTTGGACAGTGCCGCCGGGTCGCCCCAATAGGCGTCGTTGCGGATGATGTCGATATGATCGCCCTGCACCCAGTCGGCGAATTTGAACGGGCCGGTGCCGATCGGGTTGGTGGCCTCAGTGGCGATGGATTCGGGGGCCACGATCACCGCGTCACCCCAGGCCATGTTGAACGGGAAATTGCCGTTGGGCGATGACAGCGTGACCCTGACCGTCAGCGGGTCGATGACCTCGACCGCCTCGATCCCGGCGAAAAGCGCCTTTTGGGCATTGGCGCTGTCCTCGGCGCGGGCGCGGTCGAGCGAGAATTTCACATCCTCCGCGTCCATCGTGGTGCCGTCATGGAAGGTGACGCCGTCATGCAGATGGAAGGTGTAGACCTTGCCGTCCTCGGCCACATCCCAGGAAGAAGCAAGCGCGGGGCGGATCGAGCCATCGGGGCCGAAATGGGTGAGGCCTTCGAAGATATTGGCATAGACCACCTCGTCGATCGCCGCCGCAGCGCCGGCGGTGGGGTCAAGGTTGGGGGGTTCCAGCACCATGCCGATGGTGATCGTGTCCTGTGCCGCAAAGGCAGTGCCCGCCGAAAGGGCAAGGGCGGCGGCGGTGAGTTTGAGGTGATGGAGCATGGCATATCCCTTTTCGGTTCGGGTCGCCGTCGCGGGCGGCCCCTTGTCTGGCGGTATCATTGGCGCGATTTGGGTTTCGATCAAGCCCGACTTTGCAGGTGCAGCAAGATCGTGGGCGAGAGGTGGGGGCGCTGCCCCCAGACCCCCGAGGTATTTGCGCCAAAATGAAATCAGGGCACCAGCAAGTCGGCCAGCACGAGAGCCATGACCCCGGCACTGTCCTGCATGTCCTGAATGCCGATCCATTCGTCGGGCTGATGCGCGAGATCGAGAATGCCGGGGCCGTAGGCGATGCAGTTTTTCAGCCGCCCGATACGGTCGATATGTTTTTGATCATAGGTGCCGGGCGACACCACATAGGCGGCTTGCTGGCCCAGCACCATCTCGATGGCGCGCGCGGTGGTGCGCACGATGGGGGCATCCTTGGCCGTCAGGGTGGGTTTGACCTCGAACATGTCACGGATTTCATAGGCAAAGCCGGGACGGGTGGCTTTGACCCTTTCCATCAGCCGGGTGATTTCGCGTTTGACCTCGGGCAGGTCTTCCTCGATCAGAAAGCGTCGGTCGATGGTGATGCGGCAGCGGTCGGGGACGCAGGGGGCAGGCATGCCGGTGTAATCCGCATCCTGCTCCGCCGCGCCGCCGTGGATCGAGTTGATGTTGAGCGTGGATTGTTTGGCACCTTCGGGGATCACCGGCATTTCTGTGCGCTTGGTGGCCAGCAGCGGGAACAGCGTCGCCTCCATTTCCGCCAGCACTGCGCCCATGTGGCGCACGGCACAATCGCCCAGAAACGGCATGGAGCCATGGGCGATGCGGCCCTTGGTTTCAATCTCGGCCCACCAGACGCCGCGATGGCCAAGGCAGATGCGGTCCTTGTGCAAGGGTTCGGGGATGATCACATGCTGCACCCGTTCGGGCGCAAACCAGCCCTGTTCGGCCAGATAGGCGACGCCGCCGAAACCGCCCGATTCTTCATCGGCGGTGGCGGAAATCTCGATGGCACCGTGATAGTCGGGGCAGGTGGCGATGAAGGCTTCGGCGGCGATGATGCTGGAAGCCAGCCCGCCCTTCATGTCGCACGATCCGCGCCCGTAGATGCGGTCGCCCTCCACCTCGGCCCCGAAAGGGTCGCGGATCCAGCCATGGCCGGGTTCCACCACGTCATGATGCGAATTGAAATGCACGCAGTCACCGGGTGCGGCGCCCTGATGGCGCGCCACAAGGTTCCAGCGCGGATG
>JBATDH010000331.1:0-3079 GCA_049663365.1 Albidovulum sp.
GATGATCATCTTGGCGCTTGACCGGATCGACGCGCTGGTGGCTGTTCCTCAACCGGCTACCGGTGTGACCTATGCCGCCAAGATCGACAAATCCGAAGCCCGCGTGGACTGGAGCCGTCCGGCAGACGAGATAGACCGCCTGATCCGCGGCCTGTCGCCCTTTCCGGGGGCCTGGGTCGAGGTGGCGGGCGAACGCGTCAAGCTCTTGCGGGCAAAGCCCGCCAACGGGCAGGGCGTGCCGGGCCAGGTCCTCACTGGCTTTACCGTGGCTTGCGGCGACGGTGCCGTCGAAATCCTCGCAGGTCAGCGGCAGGGCAAACGCCCGATGGCGGCGCCGGAACTGCTGCACGGCCTGCCATTGCCCGACCGCCTGGCATAAACCATTCACATTGCCGCCCCTTGCCCCCATATTGGCCGGGCAATCGAACGGAGCGCATTCATGCAGATCATCGCCCTTGTCATCATCGGTGCCGCCGCGGGCTTCATCGCCACCCGCGCGATGAAGATCGAAGCGGATGTCATCACCACCATCGCCATCGGCATTTTCGGGGCGCTGATCGGCGGGCTGGTGCTGCGGATTTTGCTGGCGATCACGGGCTTTGCCGCCGGTTTCGTCGGCGCGGTTCTCGGGGCCATCGCGCTTATCTGGCTGTGGGAAAGATACGGGCCGAAACGCCGCTGAGCCGTCATTGCGCAGGCGGGCTACCTGCCTGCCGGTCGCGACGGTTTGAAAGGGGCCATCCCCGCCCGCGCCAATTCATCGGCCCGCTCGTTCTCGGCATGGCCCGCATGGCCCTTGATCCATTCCCAAGTGACCACATGGCGCGCCTGTGCCTCATCCAGCCGTTGCCACAGATCGACATTCTTGACCGGTTTCTTGTCGGCGGTGCGCCAGCCGTTGCGTTTCCAGCCGTGAATCCACTGGCTGACGCCGTTTTTCACATAGGCGGAATCGGTGACAATGGTGATCGCCGCCCCGCGCTTCAGTGCCTCAAGCGCCGAAATCGCCGCCAGCAACTCCATCCGGTTGTTGGTCGTCTCGGCCTCGCCGCCCTGCAAGCTGCGTTCCTTGACGGTGACACCGCCCGCGCGCGCGATCATCAGCACGCCCCAGCCGCCGGGGCCGGGATTGCCCGAACAGGCCCCGTCGGTATAGGCAAAGAGATCAGACATGGGCGCGCACAAGGATGAAGGGATCATCGGTGCCGGCCAGACCGACCTCGCTGCCCTCCGTGATGTCCATCACGGCAAACCCGGCCCCGGCCAGCAGGCCCAGCAATTCCGGGCGCGTCACATAGGTATAAAGCCGGTCGATCCCGTCACGTGCCGCACCGGAGCCGGTCTTCATGCCGATGTGAAATATTCCGCCCGGCTTCAACGCCCTGTGGATTGCCGACAGATGCCGGGGCAGATCGCCGCGCGCGGCGTGAAGCAGCGAAAAATTGGCCCAGATCCCATCATAGACGGCACCCCCGTCAATATCGTCGAACGTCGCCAACCGCGCCCCGATCGCATGGCGCTGATTGGCCAGCGCCACCATTCCCGGTGACGCATCGACCGGGTCCGGCTTCATCCCCGCCGCCCGCATGAAGGCCGCCGCATTGGCAGGCCCGCAGCCCAGATCGAGCACATGGGCACCCTGCGGCAATGCGGCGATGAAGTCCTGCAAATGCCGGTCAGGCTGGGCCGAGGCAAAATGATCGGCATAGTCGCCCGCCTTGGCGTCATAGACGGCGATGGTCTTGGGGTCCACGCTCATGCCGGTTCCCGCAACACGCGCGGCACCTTGAATTCGACGTTTTCCAGTGCCGTTTCCACCGGTTCCAGTGTTACCTCGAACCGCGCGCGGCAGGCATCAATCACTTCATTGACCAGCACTTCAGGGGCCGATGCGCCCGCCGTCACGCCAATCGCGCCAATGCCGTTCAGTGCCCGCCAGTCGATATCCGCAGCCCGCTGCACCAGTTGCGCATATGCGCAACCGGCGGCGCGGCCCACCTCGACCAGACGTTTGGAGTTGGATGAATTCGGCGCGCCGATCACCAGCAGGGCGTCGATTTTACCCGCCATCGCCTTGACCGACTCCTGCCGGTTGGTCGTGGCATAGCAGATGTCTTCCTTGTGCGGCCCGACAATCGCCGGGAACCGTGATTTCAGCGCCGCGACGATTTCGGCGGTGTCATCGACCGATAGCGTGGTCTGGGTGATGAACGCCAGCTTGCCCGCGTCGCGCGGGCTTAGGTGTTCCACATCGGCGGGCGTTTCCACCAGCAAAACCTCGCCATCGGGAAGCTGACCCATGGTGCCCTGCGTTTCGGGATGCCCGGCATGGCCGATCATCACCATCTGCAATCCGTTCTGATGATGCCGCTCGGCCTCGATATGGACCTTGGACACCAGCGGGCAGGTGGCGTCAACAAAGACCATATGGCGGGCCGCCGCCTCGGCGGGAACCGATTTCGGCACCCCGTGTGCAGAAAAGATCACCGGCCTGTCGGTGGGGCAATCGGCCAGTTCCTCAACGAAAACCGCGCCCTTGGCGCGCAACCCGTCCACCACGAATTTATTGTGCACGATCTCGTGACGCACGAAAACCGGCGCGCCCCATTTGGCCAGCGCCATTTCGACGATCTTGATCGCCCGGTCCACGCCCGCGCAAAAACCGCGTGGCGCGGCGAGATAAAGGGTGAGCTTTGGCTTTGGCATGGCGAACCCGGAATTGACGGCCCCCGAGACCTAAGGCCGCGCGGGACAGCCGTCCAGACCCGGAGACAAAAAACCGGGGCGCCGGGGCGCCGGTTCCAGCTATTTCACCATCTGGTCTTCGGTTTCGCGGTCATGTTGGGGGTCGCGCGGCGGGCGACCGATGATATCGCGCAGCGCATCAAGCTCGATGAAGTTGTCCGCCTGCCTGCGCAACTCATCCGCGATCATCGGCGGTTGCGAGCGGATGGTCGAGACCACCGAAACCCGCACCCCCTGCCGTTGCAGGCTCGCAATCAGGGGCCGGAAATCGCCGTCGCCGGAAAACAGCACCATGTGATCGACATGCGGTGCCAGTTCCATGGCATTGACGGCA
>JBATDH010000332.1:0-1887 GCA_049663365.1 Albidovulum sp.
AAATGCGTTTCTGCTGGGCTTCATCGAAAGCATGGCCGATTTCGGCAACCCGCTGGTGCTGGGCGGCAATTACGACGTGCTGTCGACCGAAATCTTCTTTGCCATCGTCGGGGCCCAGTATGACCAGAGCCGCGCGGCGATTCTGGCCATGGTGCTGTTGACCTTCACGCTTCTGGCCTTTTACCTGCAACGCTTCTGGCTCGGCCGCAAAAGCTATACCACCGTCACCGGCAAGGGCGATGCGGGGGTGCATCCACAGATGCCCTCGGGGCTGGCCATTCCGGTCTATGTCATCGCGGCCCTTTGGGCGGGCTTTACCGTCATCATCTACGGCATGATCCTTTATGGCTCATTCGTTGAACTGTGGGGGGTCAGGAACGACCTGACCTTCAAGCATTACATCACCGCCTTTGCCTTTAAGCTGGAGGATGGCGGCATCCGCTGGACCGGCGCGGCCTGGGACAGTTTCTGGACCACGATGCTGATCGCCACCGTCGCCGCCCCTTTCACCGCCGCTGTTGGCCTGATCACCGCCTATCTGCTGACCCGGCAAAGCTTTGCCGGCAAACGCAGCTTTGAGTTTGGCACCATGCTGTCCTTCGCCATTCCCGGCACCGTGATCGGCGTCAGCTATATTCTCGCCTTCAACGTGCCGCCGATCGAGATCACCGGCACCGGGCTGATCCTGGTCATCAGTTTTGTGTTCCGCAACATGCCGGTCGGTGTGCGCGCCGGGATTGCCAGCATGTCGCAACTCGATAAATCGCTTGACGAAAGCTCGCTGACGCTTGGCGCCAATAGCTGGCAGACCTTCCGCCGGGTGATCCTGCCGCTCTTGCGCCCGGCCATCCTTGCCGCACTGGTCTACAGTTTCGTGCGCGCCATGACGGCGATTTCGGCGGTGATTTTCCTTGTTTCGGCCCGCTATGACATGGCCACGAGCTATATCATCGGGCGGGTGGAAAACAACGACTACGGTCTCGCCATCGCCTATTCGACCGCGCTCATCTTCGTCATGCTGGCCGCCGTGGGGCTTTTGCAACTGGCGGTCGGACGCACCAAAATCGGGCGACGCCAGTCGCATGAACAGAAAGGGGGCTGAGCATGGTCAAGATCAGTTCAAAAGCCGCATCGGTGGTGTTCGAGAACGTGACCAAGGTCTACGGCAAGGATGTCGTGGCCGTCGATAATGTCAGCCTGACGATCGAGCCGGGCGAGCTGGTGACGCTGCTCGGCCCTTCGGGCTGCGGCAAGACCACGACGCTGCGGATGATCGCCGGGCTGGAAATGGCCACCAAGGGCAGGATCCTGATCGGCGACAGGGATGTGACCACCCTGCCCGCGACCGACCGCGACGTGTCGATGGTGTTTCAGTCCTACGCGCTTTTCCCGCATATGACGGTCTTGGAAAATGTCAGCTACGGGCTGAAATTTTCCGGCTTCAACAGGACCGAAACCCGCGACCGCGCCGTGGCGGGCCTGTCGCTTGTCGGGCTTGACGGCTATGACAACCGCCTGCCCTCGGAATTATCGGGCGGCCAGCAACAGCGGGTCGCCGTAGCCCGCGCGCTGGTGCTGGAACCGCAGGTGCTCTTGTTCGATGAACCGCTGTCGAACCTCGACGCCAAACTGCGCCGCCATGTGCGCGAAGAAATCCGCGAGATCCAGCAAAACCTTGGCCTGACCGTCGTCTATGTCACCCACGATCAGGAAGAAGCACTGGCGGTTTCCGACCGCATCGTGGTGATGCGCAACGCCGCCATCGCCCAGATCGGTCGCCCGCGCGAACTCTACGATGCCCCCGTCGATACCTTCGTGGCCGATTTCATCGGCGAGGCGAACCTGATCGACTGCGAAATCCTGTCAATAGACGGCGATGTCGCCGAC
>JBATDH010000333.1:0-2771 GCA_049663365.1 Albidovulum sp.
GGCTGGCGCTCGCGGCGATTGGCGGGCCGCGTGAAGAGGCGACGGCGGTGATCCTGTCGCTGGGGCTGGGGCTGTCGGTCCTGGCGGCGGTGGGGCAGATCGATGCCAATCTCCGCGGGGCGATTGACCGGGATCTGCCGAAAGTGGCGCCATCGTATTTTTTCGTCGATATTCAGCCCGACCAGATCGGCGGGTTTTTGCAGCGTCTCGCTGATGATCCGGCAGTGAGCAAGGTCGAAAGCGCGCCGATGCTGCGCGCGGTGCTGACCCGGATCAACGGGCGCGATGCGCGTGAAGTGGCGGGCGGCCACTGGGTGGTGCGCGGCGACAGGGGGCTGACCTATGCGGCGACGCCGCCGGAAAACACCAAGGTGACGGCGGGCAAATGGTGGCCCGAGGATTATACCGGCCCGGCACAGGTCAGCTTTGCCGCCGAAGAGGCGGCGGAGATCGGGCTGAAGCTGGGCGACAGCCTGACGATCAATGTTCTAGGCCGCGATATCGAGGCGACAATCACCTCGTTCCGCGAAGTGAATTTCTCTACCGCCGGGATCGGTTTTGTTATGACGATGAACCCCACGGCGTTGGCGGGGGCACCGCACACATTTATCGCGACGGTCTATGCTGATGCGACCGCAGAGGCAGCGATCCTGCGCGATCTGGCCACAGCCTATCCCAATATCACCGCGATCCGGGTCAAGGATGCCATTGACCGGGTCAGCGAGGCGCTGGCCGCGATTGCCCGCGCCACGGCGATTGCCGCCGGGGTGACGTTGCTGACCGGAGCGGTGGTGTTGATCGGGGCGGCGGCGGCGGGTGAGAGGGCGCGCATCTTTGAGGCGGCGGTGTTGAAAACGCTGGGGGCCACGCGCGCGATGGTGCTGGGCAGTTTTGCGCTGCGCTCGGCACTGATGGGGGCGGCGGCGGGGGTCGTGGCGATTGGTTTCGGCGCAGCGGCGGGCTGGGCGGTGATGACCTTCGTGATGGAAGGCAATTTCTATTTTGAGCCGGTATCAGCGCTGGTGATCGTGATCGGCGGCGCATTGGCCACGTTGCTGGCAGGTCTGGTTTTTGCCCTGCGTCCGCTGGCGGTGCGACCAGCACAGGTGCTGCGCGCGCGGGATTGAATGTCCGGGGCTACGCGGCGAATGCTGCCGATGACGCACTGTCAGTCCGGCTTTTTTGTCGCCGGTGCGCCGCCTTCGAACCAGTTGGGCCGCCGGTAGTCGCAGGGGGCCTCTTGCATTTCCAGATGCAGGCCGGTGCCAGTGAAAGGATGGGCGCGGGCCAGATCCTCGTCAAACTCGATGCCAAGACCCGGTGCCTCGGGCGGCATGACATAGCCGTCTTGCCATTTGATCGTGTTCTTGATCAGTGCAAGGTGGAAGGCCCCGCCGGTTTCGATCGTTTCAACCATAAGAAGGTTGGGGATCGAGGCGCCGAGGTGGATGTTGGCCGCCCATTCCACCGGGCCCGCGTAAAGGTGTGGGGCCATTTGGGCCGTGAACACCTCGGCGATGGCGGCTATTTTCTTGGCCTCCCAGATGCCGCCTACTCGGCCAAGGGCGGGTTGCAGGATGCGCACCCCCCCCGATCTCAGCACCGTGGCGAATTCGGATTTGGTGGTGAAACGCTCGCCGGTGGCCAGCGGAATGCGCACCGCACGGGCCACTTCGGCGAAGTCGAGAAGATTGTCGGGGGGGATTGGTTCTTCGTACCACAAGGGGCCGTAGGGTTCCAATGCCTGCCCCAAACGGATGGCGCCGGCCACGTTGAACTGGCCGTGCGTACCGAAAAGCAGATCGGCGCGGTCGCCCACCGCCTCGCGGATGGCCTTGCAAAAGGCGACCGAGCGGGTGATGTCGGAGCCAGACGGATCATGCCCCCCCCGGATCGTGTAGGGTCCGGCGGGATCGAATTTGACCGCCGTGAAGCCCATATCGACAAAACGGACGGCGGCAGCGGCGGCCTTTTCCGGGCTGATCCAGAAGTCGCCGCTTTCCTTGCCGGGTTCGGGGTAAAGATAGGTATAGCTGCGCAAGGCTTCATTCATTTTGCCGCCCAGAAGCGCCCAGACCGGACGGCCCCGCGCCTTGCCGATAATGTCCCAGCAGGCGATCTCCAGCCCCGAAAAGGCCCCCATCACCGTCAGGTCCGGGCGCTGGGTGAAGCCCGAGGAATAGGCGCGGCGGAACATCAGTTCGATGTTTTCGGGGTTTTCTCCGGCCATGTGGCGTTTGAACACATCCTCGATCACCGCTTCCATTGCCTTGGGGCCGACCGAAGAGGCATAGCATTCGCCGTAGCCCACGATCCCGTCATCGGTGGTCAGCTTGGTGAAAATCCAGTAGCGCCCGCCCCAGCCGGGGGCAGGGGGGGCGACGGTGAAGATTTCGAGGTCTTTGAGTTTCATGTGGGTCTTTCCCGGCAACCGGAAGTGAATAAAGCGGAATGGATCACGTTTTGCGGATTTGGTCCAGCCGACCAAAACGGAACCGGAAAGGGCAACGGGGCGTCAACCGGGGGCTGCAAATCCGTGATGCCGATCAAGAACGTCTGAGGCGGATCACCACGTCCACCCGGTCAAGATCATAGCCTTCGGGAAGCGACGGCAGTCGGGCAATCTCAAGGTCTTCGACAGGGGCATCGGTCAGGCGGCCATCCTCTTCGAAAAAGAAATGCGGGTGATCGTCGAGACGGGTGTCGAAATAGCTGCGCGCCCCATGAACCGATATTTCATGGATCAACCCCGCCGCACAAAAGGTCTTGAG
>JBATDH010000334.1:0-3943 GCA_049663365.1 Albidovulum sp.
GCCCTGTCCATCCGCCGCGCGACCGCACCGGCGAGGCGCGGCGATGCTGCCGACATTGCCGACCGCAGCAGCGGCAATTCCGCCACCAGTTCGGCCAGCAGTGTCTCGAACCGCTGCGCCGCCGCGCGGAAGGCAGGCGCGTGGTCGCCCCCCGGCAAAGGCTCCGCCCCGATGATCAGATCAATCGGCCCGTGCTGCAAATGCAGCCGCGCGCCGCCGTCGAGCAAGGCCGCCACCGGCCCGCTCATGGTTTGGGTCCGACCCGGCGCAGATCGCGGGCAAGCACCCGGTCCATCGGCTGAACCGCCTTCATATGCCCGCCCAGCGCTGCGTAGTCTTCCAGCCGCAGGGTGAATTCGATCGGGGCAACCAGCGCCGGGGTCGGCACATAGCCAAAGGCGTTGGCCGGCATTCCCAGCACATCGGCCATGACCGTGATACCACCGCCGGGCCAGACATAGGCCTCGGACCCGCCACATGTCACGCGGGTCAGCGCTGCCTTGACCGAATGCGTCAGCTTCACCGGGTTTTCGGTGACACCGGCGCGCAGCGACCCGCCAGCCCCCCCCATGAACAGAACCGAACAGACCGAAGGTTCGCAGTTTTCCGCGATCCGTTCTGCCGACAGCCGCACCGCCTCGGGGGCCGGTTTAAGGACCGGCACCAGCGCCTCGTCCAATTCGTAATAGGCAAACTGTTCGCCCGTGGTCGACACCATGAACAGCCGCAACCCCGGCCAGGCCACCTTTGCATCCGCCTCGCGCAGGATCAGCAGGGGGTCGTCGATATTGGTGCCACCCCAGCCTGTCCCCGGCTCAGCCACCTGAAAATACCGCCCCGGTGTTGACCGCCGCCCTTTCACCCGTATCCCCGTCGGCGGCACATCCAGCATTTTGCCCGCCTGATGTTCCGACAAAACCCCGGTGATATGGTCATCGACCACCACCACCTCATCAACATGGCCCACCCATTGCGCCGCGAACATGCCAATCGCCGCCGACCCACAGCCGACACGCATCAGCTTTTCTGCCTGCCCGTTGATGATCGGGGCCTTGCCCGCTTGCACGACAATCGTGACGCCTTCGTCAATCACCATCTCGACGGCCTCGCAATTGCACAGCGCCAGCAGCGCGTCGCAGGTCACCCGGCCTTCTTTCTTCGATCCGCCGGTCAGATGCTCGACCCCGCCCAGCGACAGCATCTTGGACCCGTATTCGCTGGTCATCACATGGCCGATGGGTTCGCCCTCCACCCGCACCACTGCCCGCTCTGGCCCGATATGGCGGTCGGTGTCGATCTTCACCTTGACCCCGCAATAGCTGAAAATGCCCTCGGTCACGACCGTGACCATATCGACGCCTTCGATGTTCTGGCTGACGATAAACGGCGCAGGCTTGTAATCGGGATAGGTGGTGCCCGCGCCAATGGCGGTGATCACCGGGCGGCTGGTGGCCAGCAGATCGCCGTCCCATTCCGCGCCTTTAAGAAACGGCACCGCCTTGACGCCTTTGGCCTCGGCACCTTCGATGATGGTCAGGGGGTCAAGGCGCACCAGATCGCCGCCGTGATTGGCATAGCGGTCACAGGCCCCCGACATGCCATCGGCGATGTAGCACAGCACCGGACAGGCATCGCAGCGGATTTTCTCGGGTTTCACGTCGCGCCTATCAGCCATCGCTCTGCCCCCTTATCGCCGCCCGCAGCTGCGCCGGTGTCACTGGCACCCGCGTCATCCGCACCCCCGCCGCCCGCCGGATCGCATTCAAAATCGCCGGGGCCGTCGGGATCAGCACATGTTCGCCCAAACCCTTGGCACCGTAAGGGCCGTGGGCATCGGGCACCTCGACAATGATCGTTTCAATCGGGGGAACATCACCGATGGTGGGGATCAGGTAATCATGCAGGTTCTCGGTGCGCCCCGGAATATACTCCTCCATCAGCGCCATGCCCAACCCTTGGGCAATGCCGCCATGCACCTGGCCTTCGACCAGCATCGGGTTGATGGCACGGCCCACATCATGGGCGGCGACAAAACGGACCGGGCGGACGGTGCCCAAGGCCATATCTACCTCCACCACTGCCAGATGGGCGGCATAGCCGAACTGGGCATAGGGTTCGCCCTGCCCGTTCCTGTCCAGCGCCTTGGTCGGCGGGTCATAGGTTTGCTCGGCCCGCAGCACATAGCCTTCGCCGTCCGCCACCAGCCGCCCCAACTCGATCCGGTGGCGTCGCCCTGCATCGGTGACGCCAATCACGCCTGCGCCAAAACTCAGCACCGCCGCATCCGAGGCATTCACCCGTTGCAATATCTGCGCCCGCAGCGCCTTGCCCGACAGCAGTGCCGCATTGCCCGACACATAGGTCTGGCGGCTGGCCGAGGTTTTGCCCGCATCCGGCGTCACATCGGTATCAGCCCCGACCAATGTGACCGCCCCCAACGGCACGCCCAAAGCCGTGGCGAAAATCTGCGCGATGACCGTATTGGCCCCCTGCCCGATATCCATCGCCCCCTGATGCAGCACCACGGTACCGTCGGTGCGAATGCCGGATTTGATGGTCGAAGGGTTGGGCAGCGAGGTATTGCCGCAGCCATACCACCCCGCCGCGATGCCAACACCCCGCCGCAGCGGGCCGGACTGCGCATTAAACGCCTCCGCCGCCCGCCGTTCAGTCCCCCACGCCGGTCGCAACGCCTCGAAACAGGCCTTGATGCCGACGCCTTGCGCAAACACCTGGCCGCAGACCGTAGGCTGGTCATTGTCGAGCGCATTCAGCACCCGGAAATCCAGCGCATCCATCCCCAGCTTGCCCGCCAGGTCGTCAAACAGCGATTCCTGCGCAATCGCCGCCTGCGGCACGCCAAAACCGCGAAAAGCCCCCGAGGGCGGGCAATGGGTGTGGATCGCCACCGCCTCGGCCCGGTAATCCGCCACGCGGTAAGGCCCCGAGGCATGAACCGGCAC
Source organism: Albidovulum sp. (assembly GCA_049663365.1). GTDB lineage: Bacteria > Pseudomonadota > Alphaproteobacteria > Rhodobacterales > Rhodobacteraceae > Albidovulum. Next base: position 2,964 of record JBATDH010000334.1, read on the forward strand.
CCGGTTGGCCACCGTCGGCCCCCAGGACGCATAGGCCCCGGTGTTGAAATCGCCCTGAAATTCGAACCCCTGTAACCGCCCGTCGCGGCTCGCCCCTATTCTGAGGGTCATCAGGGCCGGATGCCGCTTGGTCGTCGATTGCATCGATTCCGTGCGCGAATAGGTCAGCCGTACCGGTTGACCCGTCACCATCGCCCCCAGCGCCAGATAGGGCTGGACCGAGATGTCGAGCTTCGCGCCAAAGCCGCCCCCCACTGCCGTCGGCACGATGCGGATGCGGGACCGGTCCATACCCAGAATGGTGGCCAGCCCCTCAAGGTCCATCACCGGGGCCTGGGTGCAGGCATGAACCTCCACCCGGTCACCGACCATGCTCGCGAACCCGGCCTCCGGCTCGATATAGGCATGTTCGACAAAGCCGGTCTCAAAGGTGCCTTCGACTGTCACATCGGCGCCCGCCAACGCCGCCGCCACATCGCCGCAGGCGACAAAACCGCTGCACATGACGTTGCCCGTCCGGTCTTGGTGAAGTTGCGCGGCGGTATCGGCCTGCGCCTCGGCCACCGTGGCGACATGCGGCAATTCGCTCCACTCAATGGGGAAATCAGCCACATCGAACAGGCGCACCGCTTCAGGCGTGCCGACAATCGCCGCCACCGCCTCGCCGCGAAACCGGGCGGCGGTTTCGGCAAAGACCGGCTGATCGACAAAGGCGGGGATCACCCCGAAACGGTTCAGCCCCGGCACGTCCGCCGCCGTCAGGACCGCCGCAATGCCGGGATGGTTGGCTTTGAACGCTGCCAGATCGCCAAAGGCAAACGGGGCATGGGGATGGGGCGAGCGGATGAGGCGGATTTCCAATGTGCCCGCCGGCGCGACATCATCGCCAAACTGTTCCGCGCCGGTGACTTTGGCCAGCCCGTCGACCCGGCGAATGGCCTCGCCCACGCCCCCCTCGGCGGCCAGAACCGGCCCAACCC
>JBATDH010000335.1:0-4394 GCA_049663365.1 Albidovulum sp.
GCAGGACAAGAGCATCAACGGCGCTTTGCTGGCGCTACGCAAGACATCACCGGGGAAGCCTGGATGGGCTAGAACACGCCGAAGTCTTATTGGCCTTGCGAGGCGTGGATATGCCGCGTGTCATGCCGCCCAAACGGTCAGACGTTGCAAAACGTGGGCATATGCGTTGGATTATTCGCGACGCGTTAAGGGAAGGGCCGAAGACGTTGCCTCAACTGGCCGTCTATGTGGCAGGCAAACGCCCGGATGCCCCGCCTGAACGCGCCTATTAGCGGGCTTCGGTCGTGCTGACCAAGATGAGGGCTGCGGGGCTGGTGTGGCGTGGGGGGCGGGTGTGGTTAGTTACCCGCCAGCAATTTTGAGTTTGCGCTTTGCGCTGTCCAGCTTTCCGCGAAGTTCGCCCAATCCTTTGTAGGCATTCTTCCGATCTCTGACCAAAAGCAAGACTTCCCGCTCAGATGAGAGCGGGTATGACGTTGCCCCCAACTTTTATCCAGTGTGACCGAGACTCCGGGTTTGAGTGATCCGATTTGGGTGGGTTGGGCAACGGGGGCCGACGCGGAGCTTTGCGGATTGCGCAGCGTCAGGCCCCATTGCGGTGCGAAGGTCTGTGCGAACTCGGCGGGCTTGCGTCGTGCATCCGTAGCTACAGATCCGGGGTTCCGGAGGGCGGCTTTGCAGGGGAACTGACGCTGTTGGAGTGAGTTGATCGCTCGATCTTTCTCAATCAGGACAAGGTCAGAGCGGCAACGCGGCCATGTGAACTATGCCCGCCGAAGTCGAACCGGACTGCCAATGCTTCTGATTGCCAGTCCCTTCGCCTCCAGATCGAGTTGCACAGCCTTGGCCCACCACCCCGCTTTCTCCCCATTCGGAAACAGCGCGGCTGGCAAAAGCGGGACAACGCATTTCTGGACCTCTGCGGGTGCAAGACCGGGTTCCGTCGTCGGCAGCACCGACAGATAGGCTGCGCGCATCGCGAGATACTTCCCTTCATCGACGCGCCTGCTGGAGCCGGGGTGGAGTATGTTCTCGATCTCGATCTTGGGCATCTTTTCCTCCATCTTGTGGATTCAGGCAAAGCGGCGGGTCAAAGCGGCGATGATGAGAGAACTGGTGGCCACTTTGGCCAATGCGTCGACCATATGGATCGCATAAAGCTTCACCGGATAACCCTCGTGCAAAACCGAGCCAATGAGGCCGACGAGTTGAATGCCGCCCCAGACTGCAACTGCGAGGCCCATTGCCTCGCGTAGCGTCGTGATGCCGAGCCGGTTGATGAGGTGGGCGAGTGCTGCCGCGACGATCAGGCAGCAGGCGAACTCCATGACCATAACGACAGCGGTCGGCATCGCTAGGGCAGACGGCCGCAGCTTGGGGCGCAATTCTGCATAAGTAGCACCAAAGAGCACTGTGTACCATAAGGCACCCGTGACGAATGCAACGACTGCCGCCAGTGCGATGCTTCCTGTCCAGACGAGCATTCTCGTCCTCCCACATTGGTTCGGAGGTCGTGCGCTGGTTCAACTCCGGCTCAGAACGTCGTGTTCAGGCTATCCACCCGAGTCTGAGACCACAAGTTCTCTTTACGACCTCGATGTCTGTAAAGCGCTCGAACCCGCCTTCCGCCCCTCGACCGGACCCCGCGCCTATTCCGCCGCTTCGGCCTTCGGTTTGGCCAGCGCGACGATATCCATCATGATCTGGTTCAGCTCGAAATCCTTGGGGGTATAGACGCGGGCGACGCCCATGGCGCGCAGGCGGGTGGCGTCGTCATCGGGGATGATGCCACCGACGACAAGGGGAATGTGCCCGAGGTTTTCGACGCGCAACCTCTCCATCACCTCTTCGATCAAAGGCAGGTGCGACCCCGACAGGATCGACAGGCCAAGGACATGGGCCTGCGTCTCGCCCACTGCCGCGACAATCTCGGCGGGGGTCAGACGGATGCCGTCATAGCTGATATCCATGCCGCAGTCGCGGGCGCGGGCGGCGATCTGTTCGGCACCGTTGGAGTGGCCGTCAAGGCCGGGCTTGCCCATGAGGAATTTCAGCCGCCGCCCGAGGCGGGTCGAAACGGCATCGACCGCCGCGCGGATATCATCGAGCCCTTCGGTTCGGTTCGAGGGGTTTTGCGATACCCCGGTCGGGCCCCGGTACTGGCCGTGGATCTCGCGCATCACATCGGCCCATTCGCCGGTGGTCACCCCCGCCTTGGCGCAGGCGATCGAGGCGGGCATGATGTTTGTGTTGGTGCTTGCGGCGTTGCGCAACGCGGTCAGGGCGGCGTCGGCCTTTGTGCCGTCGCGGGCGGCGCGCCAATCGGACAGGGCGGCGATCTGATCGGCCTCCACCCCCGGATCGACGGTCAGGATAGCGCCGTCACCGGCGGTCAAGGGCGAGGCTTCGCCGTCGCGCCATTTGTTGACGCCGACGACGGTGGTTTCACCGGCCTCGATACGGGCAATGCGCTCGGCATTGCTGTCGACCAGCCGCGATTTCATGTATTCGATGGCAGCAATCGCGCCACCCATGCCGTCGAGCGTGGCCAGTTCGGCGCGGGCACCTTCCTTCAGCGCCTCGACCTTTTGGGTGATGGCGGGGTTGCCGTCAAAGAGGTCGCCATATTCCAGAAGGTCGGTTTCATAGGCAAGGATTTGCTGCATGCGGAGCGACCATTGCTGATCCCAGGGGCGGGGTAGGCCCAGGGCTTCGTTCCAGGCGGGCAGTTGCACCGCGCGGGCGCGGGCGTTTTTCGAGAGCGTGACGGCGAGCATTTCGAGTAGGATGCGGTAGACGTTGTTTTCGGGCTGCTGTTCGGTCAGGCCGAGGGAATTCACCTGCACACCGTAGCGGAAACGGCGGAATTTTTCGTCCGCGATGCCGTAGCGGTCACGGGTGATTTCATCCCAAAGCTCGGTGAAGGCGCGCATCTTGCACAGCTCGGTGACAAAGCGGATGCCCGCGTTGACGAAAAAGCTGATGCGCCCGACCATCGCCGGGAAAGCCGTGGGCGCGACCTTGTCCTTGAGGTCGTCGAGCACGGCAACGGCAGTGGCGAGCGCGAAGGCCAGTTCCTGTTCGGGCGTCGCCCCCGCCTCTTGCAGGTGGTAGGAACAGACGTTCATCGGGTTCCATTTGGGCAGATGTTCGGCCGTATAGGCGGCAACATCGGTGATCATCCGCAGGCTGGGCTTCGGCGGGCAGATATAGGTGCCGCGCGACAGATATTCCTTGATGATGTCGTTTTGCACGGTGCCTTGCAGGGCGGCGACATCGGCACCCTGTTCCTCGGCGGCGGCGACATAGAGCGCCAAAAGCCAGGGGGCGGTGGCGTTGATGGTCATCGAGGTGTTCATCTGATCAAGCGGGATGCCGTCGAACAGGGCGCGCATGTCGCCGAGGTGGCAGACCGGCACGCCGACCTTGCCGACTTCGCCGCGGGCGCGGGGATCATCGCTGTCATAGCCAGTCTGGGTCGGCAGATCGAAGGCCACCGAAAGCCCGGTCTGCCCCTTGGCGAGATTGGCGCGGTAAAGCGCGTTCGAGGCGGCGGCGGTCGAATGCCCGGCATAGGTGCGGAAAAGCCAGGGGCGGTCGCGGGTGGGGCGGTCAGTCATGGAGGCTCACTAGCTGGTAACAAAATTCTGCACTGCAACAAGTAATCGAAAGATTGTTGCGGGTCCAGATGCTGCACTGCAAAAAGATCGGTGTAGCCGGACGCCTCTCTGGCCTGAGCTTTGCGCAATATCGCCACAGCGCCAGCCCGCCGGGACGGGGATGCGTGCACCCAGCGCGCTTGCGCGCCTTGGTTCCGGGCGGGGGTTTCTTGCGGCTGGGTGGCCCCGGCGCGGGGGCCGGGGCTGCGTTGCGTGGGGTTTATTGGGCTGCGAAGCAGTAAAGCAGCCCGTCGCCGCCGGTGCCGCGCAGCGCCTCGAGCCCGCAGCCGCCGCGTGAGGAATGCGACGCGTTCCAGGATTTCGCGGGGGCGGATTCGTCAAGCCCCGTCCGGTCGGAATGCCCGACCATGCCCGCAGTGTTTTCGGCGCTGCTGGTCCAGTCTTCGCAGGTCATGCCTTCGGCCACGGTGCCTTCGGGGGTGGAACCGGTCAGGATATCATGGCGGTTGGGACTGTCGCCCCGGCCATTGATGATCTCGCCCATTTCATTCAGGGCGGTGGCCTTGGTCAGGTTGTTGTCGCCGTGCAGTGTGTCGATGCTCTCGGCGATGACCTCGCCTTTGGCGTTCATCCACGGGCCTGCGCCGATGCGGTCGCGGGCGTTTTCGGTCGATGAGGAGAGATAGGCGTGCCAGGTTTTGCCGGTGGTACCGGCGGCTTCGGCCAGTGCTGTGCAATGGGCGTCGGCCCCGGCGAGACCGCCGAAGTCACCGC
>JBATDH010000336.1:0-4001 GCA_049663365.1 Albidovulum sp.
CCACCTCTGACCGGGCGGCGCGGTCAAGCGGACCCATCAACTCTGCCTCGGCCAGCGACAGGACGGCATCGGCGTCGAAAACATCACCCAGACGCTCGGCCAGCCGCGCCTGTGCCCAGGCGATTTCCGGGCGCGACCGGTAAAGCGCGGACAACCGTTCCGTCACCCGCTTTGCCGCGCCAAGATCACCTGTCGCCAGCGCGGCCAGGGCGGCCTTGTGGATACCGTCAAGTCGTGACAACCGCGCATAGGCCGCGTATTCGCGCAAGCCGATCAAAACCGCGACGACGGCGAATGCGCTGACCAGAACTGCGGCAATGGTTCCCAACACCGGATTTGCAGCCAGCAGCCCCATCACGAAATTCCACGCCGCCACCGAAACGGCAAAGCTCGTCAGCGCGCCCGCTGTCATCCAGAAAAAACGCCCCAGCCGCGACGGGCGGCGCGCGGCCAGTCTGGCAACATTCCGCATCGCCTGCCCGTCAGGCAACCCGTCCGGAACCGGCGGTGCGTTTGCGGGCGTGACATCGGACGCAGACGTCATCTCGATCAACACCGGCCCTTTGGTTCTGGTCTGCTCAGCCATCAGAATTTGTCCCCGATCAGGAATTCCGCCACCCGGTCCAGACGGATATGGGGCGGCCCCTCGCCCGGTTTCAGGTGCAGCGGTGCCGGGGCAAAGGCCATTACCTCATAATCGGCGTCCAGCCAGCTTTCGGCCCCTTCGCGGGCCGGTGACAGCAGGCGCGCCGGGTTGTCGGGCAATTCACCCGGATAGAAGGCCGCCTCGCGGTTGCCGTTCAACAATCGCCCCCGCACGCAGTCCAGCGACGTGCCATCATGCATTGCCGTCACCTCGACGGTCGCACGCAGGGCCGCGATTGACATGGCGGCCGTCTGCGCCCCGGCAAAATCGGCGCGGTCGGCGGCATCGCGCGTCAGCGCCGCCATGATTGCGGTCAGGCGTTTGTGCTGGGTGTGGTGCAGATGATCGGCCTTGGTCGCGGCGAACAAAATCCGTTCCACCCGCTTGCCCCCCAAAAGCCCGGTCAACCAGCCATTCCTGCCGGGCCGGAATGCGCCCAGAACAGCCGTCATGGCGCGGCGCATATCCTCGACCGCGCGGGGGCCCGCATGAATGGCACCCAGCGCATCGACCAGAACGATCTGGCGGTCGATCCTGGCGAAATGGTCGCGGAAAAACGGTTTGACGACCTCGCGCTTGTAAGCCTCGAACCGGCGCTCCATTTCCTGCCAGAGCGAGCCACGCGGGCGTTGGTCCGGTCGCCCTAGCGGCGCAAATGTCAGTGCGGGCGATCCGGCAAGTTCGCCGGGTAGCAAAAACCGGCCCGGTGTGCAGTCGGAAAATCCCCTTTCTCGGGCGGCATGAAGGTATGTGGCAAATTCCGCCGCAAGCTCCTTGGCCACAGGCTCGGACAATGGCGACGCGGCGTCAATGGCACTGGCCTTGGCCAGATAGGCGGACGCGACGTCGCGGCGGGCCAAGCGGGCCAGGGTTTCGGCAGCCCACTCCTCATAGCGCTGATCCAGCAGGGCCAGATCCAGAAGCCACTCGCCCGGATAGTCGACGATATCGAGATGAAACGTCTTCGGTCCCCGCCAGCCACCGAACAACCCTGTTGGCCGCACCCGGAATGACAGCCGCAATTCACTGACCACACGGGTACTTTCGGGCCAACGGGGGGTGGGGCCGGTCAGGCTGGCCAGATGGGTTTCATAGTCGAAACGGGCCACCGTATTGTCAGGTTGGGGTTGCAAATAGGCCGACAGGATACGCCCCTCCGCCGCGGCGCGCAGACCGGGCATACGGCCCCGGTCCAGCAGATTGGCCACCAGCGAAGTGATGAACACCGACTTGCCTGCCCGGCTCAACCCGGTGACGCCCAGCCGCACAACCGGCTCGAACATAGTGCCGGAAATACTGGCACCAAGCGCTTCGACACTGCGGCTCAGGTCATCTGCAATGCCACCAATACCCAATTCCATCCCTCGCTTTGCCCCTAGATAGGCGCTTGTGGCGGCTTGCGGTAGGGGCGATTGCCAAAGCCTTGGGGCCGCGCTAGGTGACGCTATGCCCAGATACGCGCTGAAAATCGAATACCATGGCGGTCCTTTCGCGGGCTGGCAGCGCCAATCGGGCCAGCCATCGGTGCAGGAATGCGTCGAACTGGCGCTAAGGCAGCTTGAGGCCGACGCACCTGGCATTGCCGCTGCCGGGCGTACCGATGCAGGTGTGCACGCCAAGGGTCAGGTGGCGCATTGCGATATGGCGAAAGACTGGGATCCGTTCCGGCTATCGGAAGCCCTGAACTGGCACCTGAAACCCGCCCCCATAGCAATTCTGGCAGCCGCGCGGGTGGCGGACGATTTTCATGCCCGGTTTTCGGCCATTGAGCGGCGCTACATGTTCCGCCTTCTGGCCCGCCGCGCGCCCGCCACCCATGATGCGGGGCTGGTCTGGCAGGTGACGCACCCGCTGGACGTGACATCAATGCGCGCGGGCGCGGCACATCTTGTCGGCCACCATGATTTCACCACCTTCCGATCATCCATGTGCCAATCCGCCAGCCCGGTGAAAACCCTCGACGACATCACCATCGAACAGTTCGATGTTCCACACGGGCATGAATATCGGTTTCACCTTCGCGCCCGAAGCTTTTTGCACAATCAGGTCCGTTCCATCGTGGGCACGCTGGAACGTGTGGGCGCGGGTGCGTGGCACCCCGATCAGGTCTGCACGGCCCTTGCCGCGCGCAACCGCGCGGCCTGTGGCCCCGTCTGCCCCCCGCAGGGGCTTTATCTGATGGGGGTCGGGTATCCTGCCGATCCGTTTGCCGGAACCGACATGGGTTAAGCCCGCCGGGTTTGACCCTCGGGCGGGTCAGAGCCAAGCAACCGCCGCACCTCGTCGCGCAATTCTTTCAGTTCAAACGGTTTGGCGATGAACCCATCGGCCCCGAAGGCCAAGCCTTTTTGCCGTTCCATTGCCGATCCCCGCGCCGTCATCATCAGGATTTTCACCCCCTTCAGCGCCGGATCGGTCCGCACTGTCTGGCAAATCTCATAACCGGAAACCTCGGGCAGCATGACATCGAGCAAGACCAGATCGGGATGGTTCAACCGGATATGCGGCACGGCCTCTGCCCCGTTGGCCACCCGTTCATGGGCATAGCCTTCACGCGTCAGAACATAGTCGAGCGCCAGGGCGATATTGTCCTCGTCCTCGACGACCAAAATCCTGTGGCGTACGTCTTTCTCGACCATTTCATCCCCACGCGACAGCGCCACCTTGGAAAGCCGGTCTTCGGCATTCCCGACCGGGCGGCCTTCAGCCATGCCCCTTTCCGGGGACGGCTCCGGGCCGGTCTTGCCTTTCAACACCCCAAAGCCGGGCAGCCGACCGCAGACATTTTCAGGCCGCACCGCTTTCCACGACCGATTGCAACGCCTCGGCGATCGTGGCAATCGGCCCCATCGCATCAACCGTCCTGAGCAGGCCGCGTCCTTCATAATAGGCAATCAGCGGCGCGGTCTGCGCGTGATAGGCCTTCAAACGGGCACGCGCCGTTTCGGCATTGTCGTCGGCGCGTCGGCTGAACGCCGTACCTTCGCATTTGTCACAGACACCTTGGCTGGCGGTCGGCTTGAAATCGTCGTGATACCCTTCGCCACATCCGGCGCAGGTGAACCGCCCCGCCACCCGGCCAACCATCGCCTCGTCATCGACCTCAAGGCTGATGGCCACCGTCACGTTTTGCCCGGTGCCTGCCAACATGCCGTCAAGCGCGGCTGCCTGCCCATCGGTGCGCGGAAACCCGTCGAGGATCACGCCACGCGACACATCGGGCGCCTGCATCCGGTCCTTGAGCACCGCCAGCACGATCTCGTCCGACACCAGCCCCCCGGCTTCCATCACCGATTTGGCCGCCATACCGGCGGGCGTTGCGGCGGCAACGGCCCCGCGCAACAGATCGCCGGTT
>JBATDH010000337.1:0-4084 GCA_049663365.1 Albidovulum sp.
GGGCTGCGGTGTTCCGGGTGGGTGGCGCGTCCCCCTTGCCGCCGCCAATCTGCGCCGCCATGATCGGCCACGGACAACCGAGGGAGAACCAGGATGCAAGCGCGGGTGAAATGGGTCGAGGACCGGACCTTTGTCGGCGAGGTCGCCACCGGCCACAAGATCGCCTTTGGCACCGCCCATGGCGAGGGCGCCAAACCGGGGCCAAGCCCGATGGAACTGCTCTTGATCGGCACCGGCGGCTGTGCGGCCTATGACGTGGTGTCGATCCTTGAAAAGGGCCGCCAAAACGTGGCCGATTGTTATGTCGAGATGAGTGCCGAGCGGGCGGAAACCGAGCCACGGGTTTTCACCAGGATCCACATGCATTTCGTCGTCAAGGGCCGGGCGGTGGATCCGAAAAAGGTTGAACGCGCCGTCAATCTTTCCATCGACAAATATTGTTCCGCCTCGGCGATGATGGCCAAGGCGGCCGAGTTGACGCATGGGTTCGAAGTGGCGGAGATGAGGGAATGAATGTCGGTTCAGGCCCCGGCCACGATTTTAGGGTGCCTTAACGCCCGGAACCAAGGCGAAGCCGCCGGGCAGCGCCTGCCGGTCCCCACGGGCTGGCGCTTTGGTCATGAAGCACAAAGCACAGGCAAGAGAGGAGCTTGGCGGGCATTAAGCGCAGCGCTCGGGCGTTGCGGCGCCATCCCACGGGCAGGCGCTGCCCGGAGATCAGTCGTCGTTGTCGGCAATGTCGTCCAAATACCGCTGGAAAAACTTTTTGTCGTCGATTTCGCCAGTCGCATTTAGCCAGTAGTCGACGATGATCGAGGGAATGAGGCCATTTATGGCAAGCAAGGCTTCTTTCAGCTTGGTAAGTTCCGCGTCCTGATTGGTGCGTGCATCGAACCATAGGTTGGCGACCAGCGGACCATCTGCGTCAAGCTTCAGGAAAAGCTGTCGCCCGAACCCGTAGCAATAAGCGTTGGTCTCCTTCGGCCTATCCGGAGGTTGCCAGCCAAAACCGACTTCAAAATTTGGGATGCGGGGAAGAATGGGCGATATAACGGCGGCCATATCTGCCATTTGCACGCCTAGCGACGCGTAGGTAATGGCGGGCGGTTGGGTCAGGTAAATATCTGTCCAACCCCAACCATCGGGCGCACGGTTTTTTATACCGGCATCGACTGCATTGGCGATATCTTGCTTTGCTTCGTCGAGAGCTGCGGAAGGATATAGGTTGCGCATGTACAGGTCATCTTCGTGAATGTGAACTTTCAACATGCTGTCGTTCCGAAGGACACTGGAGTGGAATCGGCGAACGGAAACCTTGGAGATGTGAAGCCTCCAACCCATAGGCCAACCTTATTTTTTATGCGTACAACAATTCTGGTACTCATCAGCCCAGAATTACCCCCCATACCATTTCACCACCGCAGGCAGTGTCATGACCGCCTCGGCCAAAGCCTTGAGTTTCGGGCTGCCATCGAAAATCTCGGGGGCGATGTCATCGACGGCACCGCTGCTGATCCATTTGTCGACGATGTAGAGCTTGATATCGGCCACGCTTGGCCGGTCGCCCGCGACAAAGGGCCCGGCGCCGATCTGGCGGTCGACATGGCCCGCCCATTGCGGGATATAGTCGCGCGACAGCGCCGCGCGCGCGGCCTTTTTCGCAGCGGGATCGGTCATGCGCATGGTGGGTGAAATGCGCTGGCGCAGGTCTTCGGTCGCATCCATCAACGCGTCATGGCGGGCGGCCTCGAAGGGATCATCGGGGTGCAATCCGTGCTGACGCCCGATCAGACGCAGGATCGCGTTCGACTGGCCGAGGGTCGGATGGCCCTCCATGTCCAAGACCGGCAGCGCGCCAAAGGGCAGGCCGGGTTTGAGTTGGGCAAAGTCGTCGTGGCTGACGCGGTTATCGTCGAAATCGACACCGGCGATGGTCAGCGCCAGCCGCACTTCCTCGCCACGGCTGCCGGCGAAGTCGAAATAGGTTACCCTGATCTTGCTCATCATGCTCTCCTGACCTCCGGGAAATATCAGTGCCGGGTAGCCGACAGTATGTCGCGGGCAAGGGCGCGTCCAGAGGCGGCTTTTCGGATGACCATAGCTTCGGTAGACGCGCTATGAAGACGCGTGTATTCAGCCCGCCCGCGACTGGCGTTTGCGCTCATGCGGGTCCAGAAATCGCTTTCTCAGGCGTACGATCTTCGGCGTCACCTCGACCAGTTCATCATCCTCGATATAGGCGATGGCCTCTTCCAGCGACATCCGCACCGGCGTCGTCAGGCGCACCGCCTCGTCGGTGCCCGAGGCGCGCACGTTGGTCAGTTGCTTGCCTTTGAGCGGATTGATCTCCAGATCGTTGTCGCGGTTGTGCTCGCCGAGGATCATGCCCTGATAGACGGCTTCCTGCGCGCCGATGAAGAACTTGCCCCGGTCTTCCAGTTTCCACAGCGCATAGGCGACCGAAACCCCGTTTTCCATCGAGATCAGCACCCCGACGCGACGGCCCTGGATCGGGCCCTTATGCGGGGCCCAGTCGTGGAAGATGCGGTTCAGAACGCCCGAGCCGCGGGTGTCGGTCAGAAACTCGCCGTGATAGCCGATCAGCCCGCGCGAGGGCACATGGGCGATGATCCGGGTCTTGCCGACGCCCGCCGGTTTCATCTCCACCAGATCGCCCTTGCGCTGGCCGGTCAGCTTTTCGATGACGGCACCGGAATACTCGTCGTCAACGTCGATGGTGACCTCTTCAATCGGTTCCAGCCGGGTGCCGTTTTCTTCGCGAAAGATCACGCGGGGGCGCGAGATCGAAAGCTCGAACCCCTCGCGGCGCATGTTCTCGATCAGGACCCCCATCTGCAATTCGCCGCGCCCGGAGACGACAAAGGCATCGCCGCCCGGCGTATCCTCGATCTTGATGGCGACGTTGGATTCGGCCTCTTTCATCAGGCGTTCGCGGATGACGCGCGATTGCACCTTGTTGCCGTCCTTGCCCGCCAGGGGGCTGTCGTTGATGCCGAAGGTGACGGAAATCGTCGGCGGATCAATCGGTTGCGCGGGCAGCGGCACGTCGATGGAGAGATCACAGAGCGTGTCGGCCACGGTCGCCCTGGTCATGCCGGCAATGGTGACGATATCGCCCGCCTGTGCTTCATCAATCGGCTGCTGGCCAAGGCCGCGAAAGGCGAGGATCTTGGAGACGCGAAACTGTTCGATCCGCTCGCCCTTGCGCGACAGCGCCTTGATCGTCTCGCCGGCTTTCAGCGTGCCGCTTTCCACCCGCCCGGTCAGGATGCGCCCGATGAACGGGTCGGCGGACAGGGTCGTGGCCAGCATCCGGAACGGCTGGTCGGCCGCTGCCACCTGACGCGGGGCGGGGACATGGGCGATGATCAGATCGAAAAGTGCGTTGAGGTTTTCGCGCGGCCCGTCAAGCGTCGCGTCCGCCCAACCGGCGCGGCCCGAAGCGTAAAGATGCGGGAAATCAAGCTGGTCGTCATCGGCCCCGAGATTGGCGAAAAGATCGAAGACCTCGTTCAGCGCCCGGTCCGGTTCGGCGTCGGGCTTGTCGACCTTGTTCAGCACCACGATGGGCCGCAACCCCAGCGCCAGCGCCTTGGAGGTGACGAATTTCGTCTGCGGCATCGGCCCTTCGGCGGCATCGACCAGCAACACCACGCCGTCGACCATGTTCAGGATCCGCTCGACCTCGCCGCCGAAATCGGCGTGGCCGGGGGTGTCGACGATATTGATGCGGATGCCGTCATGTTCCACGCTGGTGCATTTGGCCAGGATGGTAATGCCGCGCTCGCGCTCGATGTCGTTGCTGTCCATCGCCCGTTCGGTCGTGGCCTGATTTTCCCGGTAGGTGCCCGATTGTTTCAGCAGTTCGTCCACCAGCGTGGTCTTGCCGTGGTCAACATGCGCGATGATCGCGATATTGCGAAGGTCCATTTTGTCCGCCATTCCTAGAGTTGGCGTGGCGATAGAGCAATTCGGCAGCGAAGACTAGGGGTGGCGCAAAAAGAAACAGCGGCTGTCGGCCTCCACCGTCCGCCGGCGGGCATTTGCCCCAGGATGAATGGCC
>JBATDH010000338.1:0-21415 GCA_049663365.1 Albidovulum sp.
GGGTCTTTGGTTTTTTGATCTTACAGAAGCTCCCGAGGTAGCCAGAGGGCGATTTCGGGGAACAGCATCACGATGACCAACGTCAACACCATTACGAGCACAAAAGGGAACACTGACTTGTAGATCATCGGCAGGGTAAAGTCGTTGGGTGCCATCGCCCGCATGAGGAACAGGTTGTAGCCAAAGGGTGGCGTGAGATAGGCGATCTGGCAAGTGATTGTATAAAGAATGCCGTACCAGATCAGATCAAAGCCCAATGCCTTGGCCAGGCCCACATAGATCGGGGCCACAATGACCAGCATCGCAGTATCATCCAGAAACATCCCCATGATGAGAAAGCTGAGTTGCATCAGAATCAGAACTTCCCAGGCGTTCAGCCCCAGGTCGCGGACAAACAGGTTTTCGATTGCGCGACCGGCACCAAGCCCGTCAAAGACCGCGCCAAAAGAAAGAGCGGCCATGATGATCAGCATAAACATGGTGGTAATGGCCAACGTGTTGCGGGTGGCCACCTCGAACACTTCCTTGGTGAATCGCCCCTTGATCACGGCGGCGGCGACGGCGGTCAGGGCACCAACAACTGAAGCCTCGGTCAGGCTGGTCCAGCCTTTGATAAACGGGATCATCATCGCGCCGAATATTGTCAGCGGCAAAATCCCGGCATGCAGTAACCGGATGCGGTCGGCCCAGGTGATTTCTGCCCGCTCCTCGGCGGACATCGCTGGCGCGAGGCTTGGATTGCGCCAAGAGCGCAGGACGATGTAGATCACGAATAGGGTCGCCATCAGCAGCCCCGGCAAAAGCCCCGCGAGCCAGAGCTGGCTGACAGGCTGGCGGGCGATCTGGGCGAAAAGCACCAGAACCACCGACGGCGGGATCAGGATGCCAAGACTTGATCCGCCCTGAATGACGCCCGAAATCATCAGTTTGTCATAGTTGCGCTTGACCAGTTCCGGCAGCGCGATCGTGGCCCCAATGGCCATGCCTGCGACTGATAGCCCGTTCATTGCCGAAATCATCACCATCAGCATGATCGTGCCCACCGCCAGACCGCCGGGCAACGGGCCGAACCAGACATGGAACATCTTGTAAAGGTCTTCGGCCAAGCGGCTTTCCGACATGACATAGCCCATGAAAACGAACATCGGCAGGGTCAGAAGCGTATTCCACTTCATCAGCTTCATGACGGCTGAAAACCCCATGTCCGACCCGCCCGGACCCCAGAGGAACATCGCCGAGACGACGGCGACAAAACCGATTGCGCCAAAGACCCGCTGGCCCGTGATCATCATCAAGAGCATGGTCGAAAACATCAGGACGGCAATCGCCTCATAGGACATCAGAGTTCCTCATTCCGAAGAACCGCAATGTCGCGGATCAGATGTACCGTGGCTTGCAGGATCATCAGCACGAAACTGGTGCAGATGATCACCTTGATCGGCCAGAGATAGGGGCGCCAGCCGGTGGGCGCGCGTTCGCCCGTTTCAAACGAATAGACTGTGCTGCTCCAGGCTCCGTAAAGCATGACACCAAGATAGAAAATCAACGCGAAAATGGTGAATGCGTCCCATAGCGCCTGGGTTTTCGGGCTCACGCGGGCGTATAGCAAATCCATTCTGACATTGGTGCCAAGCTGAAACGTGTAAGGCGCGCCAAGCAGGTAATAGGCGACCAGCGTGAACTGGGCCATTTCCAGTGTCCAGATCGCCGGAAGCCGGATGACCTTGGTGATCGACGACCAGAGCAGGATCGCCATCATCACAAACAGCAGATACATGGCAAACCGTCCGACCCGGTAATTCAGTCCTTCGACCAAGCGAACGTATTTCCGGCTCCATTCAGGCATATTACACAGCCGCCTTGGTCATGGCGCTGTCGCCGACCGCTGCGATTGCCGCCAGAAGAACAGGTGCGAGCTTGTCAGCCATTGCCTCTTCGGCATTGGCATCTGCCAGAAGATCGTTGCGGATTTCCAGCATGACATTCAAAAGCCCGTAGGGTGTCGCGTGCAGCCGCAAGGTATGGGTGACATCATCGGCGGCCGAATAAGGCGCATTCAACTGGGCGTTCAGCGATGTCTGCGCCGATGCGGCGTTCAAGACTGCCTGCGCAAGGATGGTGTCGGCATCGTGAATGATGCCTAGTTCGACCTCACGCCTTTGGCCGAAATAGACCGGCGTGAAGCTATGCACCGTCACTAGTATCGGCTGTTCCGACGCGGCCATGCGGCGGGCGATTTCGCCATGAAGTGCCGTGTGAAACGGCAGGTATACGGCCGATGTCCGGCTCTGCCTGGCTTCGGCAGTCAGCCCCTGATTGCCCGGAATATCAAAGGTTTCGCTGCGTGTCGTCATGGCACCTGCCGCATTGGGCGCACGGTTCAGATCGTAGACCAGTCGCGATATTCCGGCGCTAACCATTGGCGCGCTCATTCGCGCGGCCAAACCGCGTGCCAGCCCAAGCGCGCCGGGATCCCAGGCGATATGAGCGTGTTGATCGGTCTGGGAAAGGCCGAGGCCGGCAAATTCTGCGGGGATATGGTTGGAGGCATGTTCGCAAACGATCAGGCATGGCCCCGGCGCAGTCGGGTTTTCCAACCGGACGACCGGAAAATCATTTGCGGGCTGTGCTGGCATCAGTTCAGAATCTCCCTTATTCACCTGTCATGATCCGGGTATCGGGATATAATTGTCAATATGTTTTCTTTTTGAAGAATCCTGTTACAATCGTTACAGAAGGTGCCCATGCCCTTAAGGCGGATTGGCAGGAGAGACGTTTGGTTGCCGCTTTGCCCACGATCGAACAGCAGATCCGCATCGCATTCGAAAGCTTGACGCGGGCCGAACGGCAATTGGCCCAGCACATCACCCGAAATTACCCTGTAGCCGCCCTTGGCTCGATCACCGCCCTAGCCAAAGCGTCCGAGGTGTCGACGCCGACGGTGGTGCGGCTGGTGCAGAAACTGGGGTTCAAAGGCTACACCGATTTTCAGGCGTCGATCCGGCTCGAAGTCGAAGAGCGGTTGATTTCACCACTGACCAAGCATGACAGATGGGCCGAAGGTGTGCCTGATACCCATATTCTCAACCGCTTTGCCGATGCGGTTGTGGGCAACCTGCAAGCGACGCTGGGTCAGATCGACCATGCCGATTTCGATGCGATTGCGGGTCTTCTGGCCGACAAAGACCGCAAGGTCTTTGCCATGGGCGGGCGCATAACCCATACATTGGCGGATTATTTCGTCACCCATATGAAGGTCATTCGTCAGGGTGTTGCATTGGTTTCCGCCATGTCGAATGCCTGGCCTCCGGCATTGATAGATATGTCGCCGGGCGATGTTTTGCTGGCGTTCGATATTCGCCGCTATGAAAACAACGTCCTGCAACTGGTCGAGATTGCCAATGATCAGGGGGCCGAGGTGGTGTTGATCACCGATCAATGGGTATCACCTGCGGCGGCCAGGGCCCGATACCGGTTGTCCGCCCATGTCGAAGTGCCTTCGGCGTGGGATTCGACTGTGGCCATTCAGGTTCTGGTCGAAACCCTGCTGGCGGCGGTTCAAACCCTTACCTGGGACGATACGCAGGCGCGGATGAAGCGGCTGGAAGAGCTTTATGCAAGGTCGCGGTTCTTTCGGCGTTCGCGGTAGGTCAGATCAGTTTTGCCGGACGATAGCGCATGCCGCTGACAGCGTTGAACGCGATTGCCACAAGCAAGATAGCGCCGCCGATCAACGTATCTTTAGTCGTACTTTCACCGAGAAACAGCCAGACCCAGACCGGTGCGAGCATGACCTCCGCAAGCGTCAGCAACCCAAGCTGGGCCGCGTCAACCGCCCGGCTGCCCGCGGTGTAGATGGACATGCCCAGGCCAAGCAGAACGGCCCCCATCGTCATGGCCAGAAGCATGGAGGAAACCGGCAGGGTCAGGCTTTCGCCGCGCAGGAATGTGATCAGTGCGGCGGCCAAGATCGACATGACCCCGCCGATAAGGACCGCAGGCAGCATGTCCGACAATCGCCCCCAACGTAGGGTGATGGTGAAGGCCGCAAAACCGCTGGCCGACATCAGCGCCGCAAGACTGCCCCAGCCGGTGCCAATATTCAGCCCCACGCGGACCATCATGAAAACGCCAATGCTGGCAAGGGCGATGGCGGCCCATGTGGCGGGGCGGACGGGTTCTTTCAGCAAGGCCCAGGCCATGACAGCCGTCATCAGCGGTGCGGCCGCGAAAAGCAGGACAGCATTGGCGACCGTTGTGGCCTGGATCGCATAGATCGCCCCGGCAAAGGCAAATGCCAGCCCGGTGCCGCCGACAAGGCCGGGCAGTCCGGCGCGGCGGATACGGGCAAATGTTTGCCCCTCTGACCGCCGCCAGATGACGAACACCAGAACAGGGATCATGCCCAAAGACCGGTAGAACAAAACCTGCCATGTGCCGGCATCACCCAGAAACCGGATGACCAGTGCCATCAGGGACCACAGCACGGCGGCCAGAACAACCATGCCAACACTCTGAATGTAATTGAATTCCCGCTGCATCCAGCCCCCATTGTTTGCCGCCAGACTGGCGCGCGGGCAGGGTTTGTTCTGTCACATGGCCGACGTATTCAGGTGTCGGATTCGGTCGCTAGTTGCATTTAGGGGCCCAACGTTTCGCGCTGCCAGCCATTCGCGAAACTTAGGCGATTGCACCCGGTGAAACGTCCCAGCCGGACCAGTTCCGCCTCTAGTCTCGCCAGACGACCCTGACCCAATGTCACACCGACCTCTGGCCAAAAAGCGGTGATCCCCAGCTGCCCCTCGGCACGCTGGCATTTGACGTCGATGCGACCGATCAGCCTGTCGCCTTCCATGACCGGAAACACGTAATACCCATAGCGGCGCTGCGCCTCGGGGGCGAAGACCTCGATCCGGTAGTGAAAGCCAAACAACCTTTCGCTGCGCTTTCGGTCGCGCAGTGCCGGGTCGAACGGCGACAGAATACGCAGGCGGTTCGGCGGCGGGGAAAGATCATTTGCCTGTTGAAGGATGTCCGGGCGGGCGAAGACCGTGCGCCATCGGCCGTCGGCACCTTCGACTTCGACCTCTTCGATGCATGCCTGCTTTAGCGAACGGGCACACCATTCTTTGGCCTCAAGGGGCGTGATCAGATCAAAGAAAGCGGCGATTTCGCCCGATGTCGCAAATCCGAGCCGGTCCAGCGCGCCATTGCAGGCCCAGTCGATTGTCTCGTCAGGGTGTGGTGCCGCCAAGCTTGACGCATGGGGATAGACCCGTTCCGTCAGGTCATAAATCTTGGCGAAACCACGCCGTTCACAGACCGACAATACCCCCGACCGCCAAAGATATTCCAGCGCCGTCTTGGAGGGATGCCATTCCCACCAGCCGCCTTTGCTGCGCGTCTCGTCGGTGCCCACATCGCCCGACCCGACCGGGCCGTTAGTGCGGACATGTTCCAGCACGTCATCAATCTTTTCCTTGAAGGCCGGCCCGTGCCAGTCTGTCCAACGCGATCTTATGCGTTTGCCGTCGCGGTCAAAGCGTAGTTGCCACTGCGGCAGAAAGGCGCTGGGAATGATCGAGGCGTCATGGGTCCAATGTTCAAACAGGCATCGGCTTTGTTCCAGCAATGGCCGCAGATGATCGGGCCGGTAGGACTGGCGGCGCGACCACAGGATCATGTGATGGGCGCGCTCGACAGTGTTGATGCTATCAACTTGCACGAACCCCAGGCGGTCGATCAGCGCCAGAAGATCAGCGCCTTTGGCGTTGCCCGTGGGCGGTTCATTCAACGCATGGCGGTCAAGAAAGAGCCGCCGCGCGGCCTTGTTGTCCAGCCGTTGCAAGCTCATTCACCCCAGGTTCGCTCCAACAAAGCCAGCCAGTTATCAAGCGCGATCTTGCGCAAAAGGGCGTCGTTGTAGCCATGCGCCCGCAACGCGTCGATCAGGCGCGGAAGACCCGCCACATCGCCAATGTCGGCGGGTATGGTGGCACCGTCGAAATCCGAACCCAGGCCCACGTGATCTTCGCCCAGCTTGTCAATCAGATGATCAAGGTGGCGCAACATCGGATCCCAGCCGGAAAAGGTTGACTTTCGCCCGTCTTCGCGCAGGAAAATGGTGGCGAAGTTCAACCCGACCATGCCCTTGGTCTGGCGGATCACCTCAAGCTGGCGGTCGGTCAGGTTGCGGGTCGAAGGTGTCACCGCATGGGCGTTGGAATGGGTCGCGACCAGCGGCGCGTCGGAAAGTGCGGCGATGTCGTCAAAGCCCTTTTCATTCAGATGCGACAGATCGAGCATGATTTTCAGCCGGTTGCATTCGCTGACCAGACGTTTGCCTGCGTCCGTCAGGCCCGGCCCGGTATCCGGCCCGCCGGGAAAGCGGAAGGGAACGCCATGCCCGAAAACAGTGGGCCGCGACCAGACCGGGCCAAGCGATTTCAATCCTGCCCGATGCCAGACATGGAGTGCATCAAGGTCGTCGCCAATCGCCTCGGCTCCTTCCATATGGAGGATTGCCGCGATCTTGCCTGCCTTCATGGCAGAGCGGATATCGGCGACGCTATGGCAGATGGCCAGCGTTCCCGTCCGTTCCATCCACATAAGATGCCCGGCCATCGCCATCGCAATCGGCTGTGCCGCCTGCGACCCAATGAGATCGCCCAGGGGAATGTCATAGGGCGGCGCATCCATCAACGCCTCGGTGTCGGGGCCACCTTCGATGCGGGGCGACGGAATGTAGACCGCGAAGAACCCGCCGACAAAGCCGCCCGCCTGCATCCTTGGCAGGTCCAGATGGCCTTTGCCTTGCCCTTTCAGCCAGATTTCTTCACGGTCCTGCGGGGCATGGAGCAGTCGCAGGAGAAAGTCGTTGTGGCCGTCAAAAACCGG
Organism: Albidovulum sp.; assembly: GCA_049663365.1. GTDB lineage: Bacteria > Pseudomonadota > Alphaproteobacteria > Rhodobacterales > Rhodobacteraceae > Albidovulum. Next base: position 6,898 of record JBATDH010000338.1, read on the forward strand.
TATCATGGTGCCTCGGTGGTTGTGGAGCGGAAAGGGCTGTCCTGTGTCACATGCAATGGATAAAGCGTTTCAACAAGTCGGTGCAACGCTTAAGACGGTTGCGAGGCAAGTTAGGGAAAGATCATGAGATTTCTGCGTTTCGGCACCAAGGGTCAGGAAAAACCCGGACTGCTTGACCAGGACGGTCGCGTACGCGATCTGTCCGGGCATATAGCCGACCTGTCTGGGGCTGCCCTGCTGCCCGAAAATCTGGCCCGGTTGGCGTCGATAGATCCGGGCGCTCTGCCCTTGGTGCCCGGAAACCCCCAAGCGGGCCTGCGGTTGGGCCCCTGCGTCGGCCATGTCGGCAAATTCATCTGCATCGGGCTGAACTATGCCGACCATGCGGCTGAATCGGGTATGGCGGTGCCGGACGAACCGGTGATTTTCAACAAATGGACCTCGGCCATTTCCGGGCCTGACGACGATGTGCTCATCCCAAGGGGCGCCACCAAAACTGATTGGGAAGTGGAACTGGCCATCGTCATCGGGCGGGGCGGGAAATACATCGAAGAGACCGACGCGCTATCGCATGTAGCGGGATATTGCACCGCCAACGACGTCAGCGAACGCGCATATCAGATGGAACGCGGCGGCACCTGGGACAAGGGCAAGGGCTGCGATACCTTCGGACCCATCGGGCCGTGGCTGGTGACGCCGGATGCGTTGGGCGACCTTGCCAATTTGTCGATGTGGCTGGAAATTGACGGAAAGCGGAGGCAGAACGGCTCGACCGCAACGATGATCTTTTCCGTGCCATTTCTGATCTCCTATGTCAGCCGGTTCATGTCCTTGCAGCCAGGCGACATTATTTCCACCGGAACGCCACCGGGGGTGGGGATGGGGCAAAAACCACCGGTCTATTTGCAGGGCGGCGAAGTGATGCGGTTGGGCATCGACGGATTGGGTGTTCAGACCCAACGGGTGATCCGCGACTGAATTAGCGATGGGTCAAGCCGATTGGGTGGCGGGCCGCGTCGCCCCGGCCGGCCCCGGAAAATGGCAGGCCACGGCATGGCTCTGCCGTGACAGGTCAGGCACCTTTTCGCGACAGCGCGTTTGGGCGCGAGGGCAACGGGTGCGAAAGACACAGCCCGATGGGGGGGCCATCGGCGAGGGCAGATCACCTTCAAGCGGGATCATCACTTTTGCCCGTTCTGCTACCGGGTCCGGGATTGGCACAGCCGAAAGCAGCGCCTGCGTATAAGGATGCTGCGGGTCGGCATAGAGGTCGTGACTTGCCGCCACTTCCATGGTCCGGCCCAGATACAGCACCATCACCCGGTCCGAGATGTGTTTGACGACGCTGAGATCATGGGCGATGAAAATCATCGCCAGCCCCAGATCACGCTGCAATTCCACCAGAAGGTTGATGACCTGCGCCTGGATCGAGACATCCAGCGCCGATACCGGTTCATCACAGATCAGCAGTTTCGGTTCCACGACCAGCGCGCGGGCGATGCCGATGCGCTGGCACTGGCCGCCGGAAAATTCATGCGGATAACGGTTGATCTGATTGGGCAGCAGACCAACGCGGTCCATCATCTTCTTGACCCGTTCCTTGACCTCATCGCGGGTCAGACCGGGGTGATGGGTGATCAGCGGTTCGGCAATGATCTGACCGACGGTCATGCGCGGATTGAGGCTTGCCAATGGGTCTTGAAAAACCATCTGGATATCGGCGCGGTATTTCAGCATCTCGCGACGGTCCAGTGACAGAAGGTCGGTCTTGCCCTGCCAAATCGCCCGCCCCGTGGCAGGCACCATCTGAATCAGCGCCCGCGCGAGCGTGGATTTGCCGCAGCCGCTTTCGCCGACGATACCTAGCGTTTCGCCGGGCATAAGATCAAAGCTGACCCCCCCCACGGCTTTCAGGGCGCGGGGCTTGGTCCAGGGCATGTCGCTTTCGCTGCGGATTTTGAATTCGACACGCAGGTCTTCGACCGAAAGCAGGGGGGTGGTCATGCGATCTCCTCCAGCGAACGGTTGCAGGCGCGTGAACGGCCGGGGGCGAATTCCGTCAATGGCGACAGGAATTCAGTGCAGTCGGGCACCGCAAAGTCGCAGCGCGGGGCAAAGGGACAGCCCTTTTGAATACGGGTCATGTTGGGCGGGCTGCCGGGAATACTGTCAAGCTCTTCGCCTTCTTGATCCACACGCGGGATCGCCCGCAACAGACCACGGGTATAGGGGTGGCTGGGACTGGCAAACAGCGGATCGACCGGGCTTTTTTCCATGACCCTGCCACCGTAAAGCACGATCACATCTTCGCAGAACCCGGCGACCACCCCAAGGTCATGGGTGATCAGGATCGTCGCCATGCCAAATTCGTTTTGCAGCTCTGCCAGAAGGGCCATGATCTGTGCCTGCACGGTCACGTCAAGTGCCGTTGTCGGCTCGTCGGCGATGAGCAGTTCGGGGCGGCACAGCAGCGACATCGCGATCATCACCCTCTGCCGCATACCGCCGGAAAACTCGTGCGGGTAAAGGCGGACGCGTCCGGCGGCATCGGGAATTTTCACTGCATCGAGCATTCGGACACATTCCGCGACTGCCTCGGTCTTGCCCATGCCCTTGTGATGGGTCAGCACCTCGGCCATCTGGTCCGATACCCGCATGTAGGGGTTGAGCGACGTCATCGGGTCTTGAAAGACCATGGCGATCCGGTTGGCGCGGATCGGGTTGATGACGGATGCCGGGGCGTTGAGGATTTCCTTACCGGCGAACCTGACCGATCCACGTGCGCGCCCGTTCTTGGCCAAAAGCCCCATGATCGAAAATGCGAGCTGGCTTTTACCCGATCCGCTTTCACCGACGATGCCCAGCGTTTCACCCTTGTCGAGCGAAAAACTGACGCCATTCACCGCGTTCACATCGCCGTCATTGGTGACGAAGCTAACGCCAAGGTCAGTTATTTCCAGCAGCGCCATCTCAGCGGTCCTTCGGGTCGAGAGCGTCGCGCAGGCCATCGCCGACGAAGAAAAACCCGAACAAGGTGATGATGAAGAAGAACAGCGGAAAGGCCAGTTGCCAGAGCGTTCCATAGTTCATCGTGCCGGCCCCTTCGGAAATCAGTGCCCCCCAGCTTGTCAGCGGTTCCTGTACGCCAAGACCCAGAAAACTGATGAAGCTTTCCGTCAGGATCATCAATGGCACCAGCAAGGTCGCATAGACCGCAACGATGCCCAGAAGATTGGGCACGATATGTCGCCGGATGATGGTGAAGGGGGCAACGCCGGTCGCCTCGGCGGCTTCGATGAATTCCTTGCGGCGCAGGCTCAGGGTTTGGCCCCGGACAATCCGGCTCATGTCCAGCCAGGAAATCAGCCCGATGCCGACAAAAAGCATGGTGATCGACCGGCCAAAGACGACCAGCAACAGGATCAGAACGAACATGTAAGGAATGGCCATCAGGATATCGACCGTGCGCATCATCATGTTATCCACCCGCCCGCCGGTATACCCGGCAATGGCCCCGTAAAGCGTGCCGGCAATGACGGCGATGGCGCTGCCGACGATGCCGACCATCAGCGATATCCGGGTGCCCTGAACGGTTCGGGCGAACAGGTCGCGGCCAAGGTCATCCGTGCCAAAGTAATGGCCGTTCGCCAGCGATGGGCCGCCCGCATCCCGGATATTGCCCATGACGGAAAAGTCCAGCTCTTCGTTGGACCACTGGGCAATCAGATTGCCAAAAAGCGCGAAAAGCGCAACCGCGATCAGGATAATCAGACCGCCGACAGCGGCCTTGTTGCGCAAAAAACGTTTGCGCGCATCCGCCCAGGGAGAGCGGCCCCTGACCTCTTCCTCAACCAGACGGCTGCTGAGGTTTTTCATCTTCACTGTATCAATGACCATGGCTCAGTACCGGATCTTTGGGTCGATCCAGGCGTAAAGGATATCGACCAGAAGGTTGAACAGGACCGTCAATGTCCCCACAAGGATGGTGACACCCATCATCACCGCATAATCGCGGTTAAGCGCCGAATCGACAAAAGCCTTGCCAATGCCGCCGGTGGAAAAATAGATATCGACCACGACCGACCCGGTGATCATCGTGACGAATGTCGGCCCCAGATAGGAAATCACCGGCAAAAGCGCTGGCTTGAGCGCGTGGCGCAGGATGACCTTGCGTTCGGGCAGGCCCTTGGCGCGGGCGGTGCGGATGTGGTTGGAGTTCAGCACTTCCAGCATTGACGACCGGGTGATACGGGCAATCGAGGCCATGAACGAAGTCGACAGCGCGATAATGGGCATGACCAGATATTGCCATTGCCCCCCCTCCCATCCGCCACCGGGCAGCCAGCGAAGCCAGAGCGTGAAGGTCAGCAGCAGGATCGGGGCCATGACGAAATTGGGCAGTACCTGCGCCCCGATGGAAACACCCACCGCCAGATAATCCAGCCAGCTATTGTGAAAGATCGCGGCAAAGACGCCAAGCGTGACACCGACGGCAACGGCCACCACGAATGAAATCCCGCCATAGGTGAGCGTGACCGGAAAGCCTTGGGCAATGATTTCGTTGACGGTCCGGTCCTTGTAAATGAACGACGGGCCGAAATCGAAGTCACTAACCAGCCCCCAGATATAGCTGGCCATCTGCCGCCAAAGCGGCTGATCCAACCCGTATTTCGCTTCCAGGTTGGCCAAGACCTGCGGCGGCAGGGCGCGTTCTTGCGTGAACGGGCCGCCCGGCGCGGCATGCATCAGCAGGAATGAGAAAATAATGAGCAAAAGCAGCGTTGGCACTGCGATAGCCAGACGCTTGGCAATATAGGTAAACATGATGGCTTCCCCGACCGCAAAAGGAGAGGGCGCGCCCGCAAAGGACGCGCCCCTTTGCCGCTTAGTTCGCGACGCGGTACATGTCTTTCAGATACCAGTTCTGCATCAGGTTCGTTACACCCATCCCGCGCATGTCGGGCTTGATCATTTCGACCTTTGTATACTGGTAGATCGGTGCGAACGGCATCTGATCCGCCAGAATCTGTTCGGCCGCCTTGTACATCGGGTTCGGGTCTGCGGCGGTCTTGGAGTCCTTCATCAGCTTGTCATATTCTTCCGAGAAGAATTTGCCGTTGTTGTGACCCGAATACGAGGTGAAAAGGTCTAGATAGGTCGAGGCTTCGTTATAGTCGCCGCACCAGGCATAACGGGCGACCTCGAAATCCTGATTCTGCATCTTGTCGGTATGGACCTTCCACTCCATATTGTTCGGGGTCATTTCGACACCGATCGCTTTCCAGAACTGCTGCACCGCAATCGCAATTTTCTTGTGCGATTCCGAGGTGTTGTAGTTCAGAGTCAGCTTCAGCGGATTGTCCGGGCCATAACCGGCAGCTGCCAAAAGCTCTTTGGCTTTCGCGGTACGCTCTGCCTGGGTCCAGTTGGCATAGTCTATATCCGGCATTTCAAAGCCGGCCGTTGCATGGTGGGTCCAGTTATAGGACGGTGACTGACCACCTTGGAGGATTTTGTCGACGATGATGTCGCGGTCGATGCCATAGGACAGGGCCTTGCGGACATTCACGTCCTGAAGCGCCGCCGGGCCCTTATCTTTGTCCAGGTTGAACATGTAGATATAAGAACATGACTGCGGGACCGAGATCGCCTGGTCCGGGTAGTCGGCCTTCAGTTGCGGATAACGCCCCGCAGGAATATCCATCCGGTCAAGCTCGCCTGCCATATAGCGGGTCAGGGCAGCGTCTTGGTCATTCACAGTCAGGGCTGTGACGTGCTGCAGGATCGTATGCTCGTTGTCCCAATACATCGGGTTCGGCTCCATCACGACCTTTTCGCCAAGGATATGTTCCTTCAGCACATAGGCGCCGTTGCCAACCAGGGTCCCTGCCTCGGTCCATTTGTCGCCATTGGCTTCAATCACTTTCTGGTTGACCGGGAAAACCGACGCATGGGTGGTCATCGCCGGGAAATAGGGCAGGGGGGCTGCGATTTTCACTTCAAAGGTGTGATCGTCGACGGCGCGAACGCCCAGTTCGTCAACCGGCTTTTCACCGGCAATAACCTCGGACGCATTCACCACCTGCATCAACTCGATATACCAGGCATATTCCGAAGCGGTCGCCGGATCAGCCAGGCGTCTCCAGGCGTAAACGAAGTCATTGGCGGTGACGGGATCGCCGTTGGACCATTTGGCATTGTCACGCAGATGGAAGGTATAGGTGGTCTTGTCGTCGGATAATTCATAGCCCGTGGCCACGCCGGGAACCAGCGCGCCAACCTGATCTTCGTTCATCAAACCTTCAAAGAGCGAGCGCAAGACGCCGGAACCTTCGACGTCAGTGTTGATCTGCGGGTCCATCGACTTGATCGCGTCTAGCAGCCAATAGGTGTAGTTCTGGTTTTCCGCGAGCGTATCACCGGGTGCCACTGTGGCGGCAACGGCTGGCAGGGCGATGCCCAGACTAAGGATGGTGGAGAGAAGAAGCTTGTTCATTGCATGAACCCCCTGTTGTTGTTGAATCAGTTCAACCGCCCAGCTTGGCGGCAGGTAGAAAGAACCTACCGCGCGTGTTGGACGGCACAAGATAATTGTGTAGGGACCATTGCCGCACGCAACGTCAACCTGCCGACGAAAACACACAAAATGCCGGTTTAGATCAGGTTTGGAGCCTAATGAACACTGAAGGATCAGAGCAGAGTTTCCCAAAATCCAACGATATTATGTACTTGGGGTGAATTCGTTGGCCAGCGAACGCGATTTGCGCAAAAGGGGGCGCATTTGGACCACAGGCAAAAAAAAATGGCGCCCGGCAAAGGCCGGACGTCACAAATTCTTGCGCCGCAGATTTCCGCGCAGTTACCGGCCGACTCAATTCGTGCAGGGAATCTCGGTCTCGACGATCTCACCGCCCTTGTTCGTGCGGATCGTGCAAATGCGCTCCGGTTCGATTTCGGGTGCCGCGACTTCCTCCACGATCCCCAGAAGGCTGTTGCGGTCAATCTCGATGGCCTCGATCTGGGCAACGTCACCGGCCCCGACCAGAGATAGCGTCAGGCGTCCGGTCTGTTGGGCCAGTGCCAGCGACGCGACCTGCTGTGGTTTACCTTCGATGGTGACGGTGCGCGCAACCAGCGTTTCCTCAGAACGATCTGCATCGGCGCTTTGGTCGATGGCAATCAGTTTGACGGCCTGATCAATCAGCTTGGTGGTTTCCTGACCGCCCGCATTACCGGTCCAATAGACATCGACGCGGTCGCCTGGGCGCAAGAAACCGGACACGCCCGACGACACATCCACGTTGATGGTGAAGGCGCGCATTCCCGGCGAAAGATTGGCGTTGATGCCAGCGTCGACCCCGGCCAGTGTTACCTTGGCCGAAAGGACTGGCTCATAGACTTCAAAGCTTCGCAGGGCCGCGCGTGGCCGTGTTTCGCCTTCCCAGAAAACCGGTTTGATGGCCGGGTCGCTGCCTTGTGGTGCGACGACCGCGTTGAACGCGCCCTGCGGAACCTTGTCTGCCTGCCATTTGATCACTTCAAGATCGGCTCGGGTCAGACGATCACCATATTTCAAGACCTTATTTGCGACAACGACATCGACGAGCCGTGGCGCATTCGCCTGTTCAATGGCCAGCCTGTCGGCCTCTGCCTGGGCCTGTTCGACATAATCTTGCACCATGTAGACCGCAAAACCGGCCAGACCCAGCCCGACAATCAAAACCAACCCGAAAACCAACCGCATTGCTGTGTCCTTTCATCATTGAGGCCTGAACGCATGGGCATAGCCCAATACGCAAACCCGCCTCGTCCTATACAGGTATTGTCGGCGAATGCGGCTAAATGGTGGTTAAAGAGCGCCCAACCGATGGAATTCGCCGAATTCGGAAACATACTGGATTGAAGGCGATCCTAAAGATAGAATGAGCGCCCCAAAAGGGGCGCTGTATATGCATGGGCGCATTCTTGCTGACCGGGCATCTGCCTGATCGGCGGCCGTCAGAACGTCGAAACGATCGCCTGACTGCTCAAATGGTCCTCGGTTTTTTGTCCGATACTGGACATGTTGCCTTGCAAACCGGCCATGGCGACAGCGAGCAAAGAGCAAACGGCGGCCGTAAGTACCACCCAGTCAACCGTTACTGCACCGTCTTCACCGGCGGCATACGACGTGGTCATCTTCCACAAATTCATTTGTTGCTCCGTTGTGAAGCGAGACTGACGGATGTTCTTTGCCGTGGTCCCGTAAGTTTCAGGTATAAGTCCTTATTCCACTATGGGAAACTTCGTGTCATGATTGGGGCGGACATCGTTCAAATTTGCGCGTTTTTGCGGTAAAACCTGAACAATCGATCAACCCAATGGAAACAACGACCCCGGAAAATGAAAACCGCGCCCCCGAAGGGACGCGGTTTGAAAAACCCTGGTCCGTGGATCGATCAGAACGTGCTGACGATGGTCTGGCTGGACAGGTGGTTGTTGATCTTGGTGGTCAGCGAGCCGGTGCCCTTCTTGACGGCAGCAAGAGCGGCAATGCCCAGGCCGACAACGGCAGCGGTCAGCACGACCCAGTCAACGGTCACAGCACCGTCTTCGTCGTTGTTGAATTTCTTCGCGATTTTGAACAGTTTCATTTGGTTCTCTCCGATAAGGTTTCGCTCGTTGCACCATCCGCAGCGTGTCCTCCGGGGGTTCTCACCATTTCCCGTCTTCGTCGCGGCATGTAACCGTTTTGATGGTGAATCGTGACCCAAGTGCGGCAGAGATCGTACTTTTTCGTTTCTTTTCACAGAAAATTAGAAACAATAATTTTGAATGTTTCGTTAACGGAAATGCCATTCTTACCCGTTTTCCGTCGGTTTCGCCTTGCAGCAAAGGCAAAACGAGCCAATGCACATCTAGGCGATGATATCCGGCGTCAGGATATCCTCAATCCGGGCGATCCTGTCCTTCAGCCCCAGTTTTTGTTTCTTGAGCCGCCGCAGCGTAAGTTGATCGCTGCGCCCGGATGCTTCCAGGGCGTGAATCGCCTCATCCAGATCACGGTGCTGGCGGCGCAGCACTTCCAGATTGACCCGCAGAACGTCGGCATTCTCCATTTCCATATCGGTGTCCATGAGAATCCTTCGCTGAGTCGGCGCAATCCGAGCCGATGAAAGATAGCAATATCGGATAGGACCGGAAAGGGTTTCGAAGGTCGCACCCCTTGCCTCGGACCGGGCCAGTATCCATATCCTTGGCAATGGTCGCCGGTTGCGGGGCCAGAACCGCACTGTCGCTTGATGAAAAGGGCATGGCCGAGATGACAAAACTGACTTTTGCCGCGCATCCGTTTTTGCTGGGGTTTGATCAATTGGAGCGTTTGGTCGAACGCACGGCAAAATCCGGCAATGACGGCTATCCACCTTTCAATATCGAACAATCCTCGGAAAATGGCTTTCGCATCACGCTGGCCGTGGCAGGATTTTGCGAGGCCGATCTGACGATTACCGTCGAAGACAGGCAATTGGTGATCCGGGGGCGTCATGCCGAAGAGGACGGCGACAAGGTATACCTGCATCGCGGCATCGCCGCACGGGCCTTTCAGCGCAGTTTCGTGATGGCCGAAGGTGTCGACGTGGCCGGGGCCGTGATGGAAAACGGGCTTTTGCACATAGACCTGCACCGGGCGGTTCCTGACCCGGTGATACAGACGATACGAATTGCCAAGGCCGGAAAGTGAGGACGTCGTGAACACGAAATTCAACTTCGCTCCGGCGCAAGGCAAGCCAATTGCCTATGTGCGGCCTGTGGCACTGCTGGATCTGCCTGTGGAATTGCAAGAACAGGTTCGCGCCGAAGGGCTTGCAACCCTATACGCCGTGCATGACGCCGATGGCGAAAGGCTGGCGCTGGTCAAGGATCGCGGGTTGGCCTTCATGCTGGCGCGCCAAAACCATATGGCACCGGTCAGCGTTCACTAAGGTAAGGCGGGTCTGTTCCGCATCGAAGACCTTCTTGGCCACCCGAAAACACACGAGGGCACCCTAAAGGTGAATTTCCCACGCGGGCATGAGGGTTTGCGGGTCGGTCGGCGGGGCGCATCATGTACGGAGCTTAACCCAGTGACCTGCCACTGCTCTTTCCTTCCAGCCGTGACCAGAGCCCTTTCTTGATTTACGCTGTTTGGCGTGGGTTAAGCAATCGCCTGTTACGCGATGACGACGCGGGCATGTGTCAGGCTGTGCGAATGACACGGCAAGCCGGGGCAAGCACCATTACCATTCCGGTGGGCGACAGGTATTTGCCACCCTTGGATTTTTCCGTTCAGCCGTGGCGGGCGGCGACGGTTTTCAATGTCGAAAACCCGTACAGCGCCTCGAACCCTTTTTCGCGGCCATGGCCGGATTTGCCCACACCGCCAAAGGGCAGTTCCACCCCGCCACCAGCGCCGTAGTTGTTGATGAAGACCTGCCCGGCCCGGAGTCGTTTGGCCAGCCGCATCTGGCGCGCCCCGGTTTCCGTCCAGACCGAGGCCACCAGCCCATAGTCGGTGCTATTGGCGATGGCGATGGCCTCGTCTTCGCCGTTGAACGGAATCACCACCTGCACCGGGCCGAAAATCTCTTCGCGCGCCAGCCGGTGATCGGGGTGGACATCGGCCAGCAGCGTGGGCGCGAGGTAATGGCCGCCTGTTGGGGCGTCCGGTTCAATCCGGCCCCTTGCCGCGATGGTCAGATCCCTGGCCAGCGCCAGATAGGTTTCGACAATGCCCTTTTGCCGCGCCGAAATCAGCGGGCCGAGGTCGAGATCGGCCAGCGCCGGGCCGGTGCGCAAGCCTGCATACCGTGCGGCCATCCTTTCAACCACCTCGTCGTAGCGGCTGCGTTCAACCAGAATGCGCGAGGCGGCGGAACAGGTCTGCCCGGCATTCTGGATGCCGGCGTTGACAAGAAAGGGCAGCGCCTTGTCGAGATCGGCATCGGCAAAGACCAGTTGCGGTGATTTGCCACCGAGTTCCAGCGTTACCGGCACGATGTTCTTGGCGGCCTCGCCCTGCACCAGCGCCCCCGTAGCAACCGAACCGGTGAAGGAAAGATGCCGCACCCCCGGATGGCGCGACAGCGCAGCACCCGCCTCGGACCCCAGCCCCGGCACGACATTGAGCGCCCCGGCAGGCAGCCCCGCCTGATGCGCCAGATCGGCGAAGGCCATCGCGGTCAGACACGCCTCTTCGGCGGGCTTCAGCACACAGGCATTGCCCATGGCAAGCGCGGCCCCGACCGAGCGGCCGATGATCTGCATCGGGTAATTCCACGGCACGATATGGCCGGTCACACCATAGGGTTCGCGCAGCGTGTAAACCGTGTAGCCATCGAGATAAGGGATGGTATCGCCCATCACCTTGTCGGCGGCGCCACCATAAAACTCCATGTAGCGCGCCAGCGCCATGGCATCGGCGCGGGCCTGTTTGAGCGGCTTGCCGACATCCACCGCTTCGATATGGGCCAGATCATCGGCGCGCGACAGGACAAGCTGGCCAAGGCGCGACAGGATGCGGCCCCGCTCGGCCGCGGTCATCCGGCCCCAGTCGCCCAGCAATGCGGACTGGGCGGCATCGACAGCCGCATCAATATCCGCCGACCCGCCTTTGGCCAGCAGCCCGATTTCGGACCCCGTCGAGGGGTCCTCGATCGGCAGCCCATCCCCGCCTTGCGGGTCTGTCCAGCGGCCCCCGACAAAGACCTGTGCGGGATTGAACCAGAGCCTATCGCGCAGCATGGGCCACCTCTTTCCAGTCATCGGGGATCACCGGCGCAGCGGTGATGAGTGCCTTGGTATAGGGATGATGCGGGGCGGTGAACACCGTCTCCGTAGACCCTTCCTCCACAATCTTGCCCGCCCGCATGACCAGAACCCGGTCAGTAACCGACCGCACCACCGACAGATCATGGCTGATGAAAAGATAGGCCATTCCATGGCTTTCCTGCAACCGCGCCAGAAGGTCGAGCACCTGGGCGCGCACCCGCACATCAAGGGCCGAAACCGCCTCGTCCAGCACGATCAGATCGGGGCGGATGATCAGCGCGCGGGCGATGGCAATGCGCTGGCGCTGGCCGCCGGAAAATTCGTGGATGTGTTTGTCCATATCCGACGGGTCGAGGCCGACCTCGGTCAGCGCATCGGCCACCCGGTCGCTTGCGTCCCTTGGCGTGCCGATCAGATGGAAGGGCTCGGCAACCAGCCGACTGACCCGGTGGTGCGGGTTGAAGCTGCCGTAAGGATCCTGGAACACGACCTGCATTTGAGCACGCAAGGATTTTGGCATGGTGCGCCCCGCCGTCACTTCGGTGCCGCCAAGATGGATCGCCCCACCCTGCAACGGATCAAGCCCGAGGATGGCGCGGGTCAGCGTCGACTTGCCGCAACCGCTTTCGCCCACAAGCCCCAGGCTTTCGCCCTTGCGGATGCTCAGGCTGACCCCATCGACGGCGCGCAGGCGCGGATGGGGGGCAAAGGCCGATGGGCGTGGCAGGATATATTCACGAACGGCGTTGTCGACGGTCAGCAGGGGGTCGGCCTGCATTTGGGACCGGCGTCGCGGCTGATGGGCGGCGGCGGTGAAGAGGCGGCGGGTGTATTCGTGGCGCCGCTGCCGGAACAGGGTTTCGGTTGCGCCCTGTTCGACGATCCGGCCCCGTTGCATCACCGCCGTATGGGTGGTGCGGCCCGCCACGACCGCAAGGTCGTGGGTTATCAGCATCAGCGCCATATCCTCTTCGGTGGTCAGACTGTTCAGCAGATCGAGGATTTGCGCCTGCGTGGTCACGTCGAGCGCCGTCGTCGGTTCATCGGCGATCAGCAGTTTGGGACGCAATGCGATGGCCATGGCAATCGCTACCCGCTGACGCTGGCCACCCGAAAGCTCGTGCGGGTAGCGGGAGAGCGGGAACTGATCCGGGGCCAGCCCGACACGGGCGAGCTTTTCGCGGGCCACCTTTAGCGCATCGCCGCGCGTGGCCACCCGGTGGATCAGCAGGGTTTCGGCCACCTGATTGCCGATGGTCTGCATCGGGTTCAACGCGGTCATCGGTTCCTGAAAGATCATGCCGATCTCGTTGCCCCGCAGGCGCGTCAGGTGGTGCTCGGACGATCCGACAAGGTTCTGTCCAAGGAAATCCACCGTGCCGGAAACCACGGAACCGCCAGGCAACAGGCCCATGATTGCCAGCGCTGTCATCGACTTGCCCGACCCGCTTTCGCCTACCAGCCCGAAGGTGTCGCCGGGAGCGATGTCAAAGCTGACAGCCGACAGGATCGGGGTCTGGTGGACGCGCAGCGACAGGTCGCGGACCGACAAAAGGCTCATGATGCGCGCCCAAGCCGGGGGTCGAGATGATCGCGCAGCCCGTCGCCAAGCAGGTTGAGGCCGAGCACGGTGAAAACGATGGCGAGGCCGGGGAAAATGGCGACATGCGGGGCGAGTGTGACCATGGTCTGCGCTTCGGCCAGCATCCGGCCCCAGCTGGCAGTGGGGGGCTGGGCACCCAACCCGACATAGGAAAGCCCCGCCTCGGCGAGGATCCCGAGGGAAAACTGGATGGTGCCCTGCACGATCAGCAGGTTGGCGATGTTGGGCAGGATATGTTCGAGCGAAATGCGCGCCGTGTTTTTGCCCGCCACCTCGGCTGCGCGGACGAAATCGAGCGTCCAGAGCGACAGCGCCCCACCCCTTGTGACACGGGCAAAGACCGGGATGTTGAAGATGCCGATGGCCAGAATGGCGTTAAGCGCCGAAGGCCCGAAAACGGCGGTGATCAGGATGGCGATGACCAGCGACGGAAAGGCGAAGATCAGGTCATTGCCACGCATCACCACCTCGTCGATCAGACTACCCCGGTTGGCGGCAGCCAGAAGTCCGAGCGGCACGCCGAGCCCCATGCCGATACCCACCGCCACCAGCGCCACGGCGATGGATGTCTGCGCCCCCGCCATCAGCATCGAGCCGATGTCGCGGCCAAAGTGGTCGGTGCCGAACCAATGCGCGGCGCTGGGGGCTTGCAGCTTGTCGGCGATGGCAAGGGCGGCGATGTCATAGGGGGTCCAGACCAGCGACACTGCCGCCGCGATCAGCGCGGTGGCCGACAGGACCATCCCGATCAGCAGCGGCACCTTCATCCCCGCCTCCGCAGGCGTGGATCAATCGCGGCATAAGCCAGATCGACGAGGAAGGTGACAAGGATGACGGCAAAGACCAGGATCATCACCACGCTTTCCACCACGATCAGATCGCGCTGGGTGATGGCCTGAAAGATCAGCCGCCCGAGGCCGGGCAGATAAAACACGTTCTCGATGATGATCGCCCCGGCCAGAAGGAAGGAAAACTGCATCCCCAGGATAGTCAGCACCGGGATCATCGCGTTTCTGAGCGCATGGCGCAGCAGCGTCTGGCGCGGCGTCAGCCCCTTGGCGCGGGCGGTGCGGATATAGTCCTGATCCAGCGTCTCGATCAGGGCCGACCGCAGCACCCGCGCAAGAA
>JBATDH010000339.1:0-5628 GCA_049663365.1 Albidovulum sp.
CCAGAAAGCCGACCACTCCCCAAAGTGCGGTCGCGATCACGCCTGCCCGGATGACACCGTCATTATATTCATGCATCGGTTCGGCACGGGCCGGCTCGTCGGTATGGCGCAGCACCCAAAGGAAAAGCGCCGCCGCCGCCAGCATGATCGTCAGCGCATTGACCATATATGCCAGATCGCGCGCGTAATTGGCCCCAATCGCCGCTGCCACGGCAATGACGGCCAACACCGCCAGCTTGAAGTAATTCCACATTTTCTCGTTCCCTCGTCATCCTGCCCCGCACGAATCATACGATTGGCAGGGTTCTCGCCAGCCCGCTTGTGCAAGGGCGGGGAAAGACCTGCCTTGATCTGGGTCAAATTGCAAACCCGCATTTATTGATCCGCATCAAGGACCGATGCCTTTCAACCGGTCTAGGTTCGAAAAAACGTTCGCACCTATTCCGTTCGGGAGATGAGAAATGGCCTACAAATCAATATTGACCGTCGTGACCAACCCTGCCCATCCGACCTCGCAGATCGAAACGGCCATCGCCCTGGCACGGCGCGAGGATGCCCATCTTGATGTCTTGTGCATCGGGGTGGATACCACATTGACCGGCTATTATTACGGTGCCGCGGGCGCGACGGTAAGCCAGGTTGCCTATGACGAAGCCCGCGCGGCGGCCGACAAGACCGAAGCGGCGGTTCGCCAGAGGCTGGCGCAGGAAGATATCCGCTGGGCAGTCGAATCCAGCGTCGCCATTATCGGGGCCATCGGCAGTGTCATAACCCTGTTCGCCCGCTTTTCCGACCTTGTGGTCCTGCACAAGCCCTATGGCCCGCAGGGCAGTCAGGCCGCCGAAGCCATACTTGAAGCCTGCCTTTTTGAAAGTGGCGTCCCCGTTCTGGTGGTGCCAGAGGCGGAACCATCGGTCGACTACGGCAAGCGTATCATGCTTGCCTGGAACCAAAGCAACGAAGCGCTGCGGGCGACACGGGCGGCTTTGCCGATGCTCAAGGCCGCCTCATTGGTCGACATTACCATCATCGACCCGCCCGCGCATGGCCCCGAACGGTCCGACCCCGGCGGGCTTTTGTCGCAGCTTCTGGCCCGCCACGGTGTCCGGGCCGAGGTTTCGGTGCTGGCGCGCACCCTGCCCCGCGCCTCCGAAGTGCTGTGCCGCCACGCGCGTGACATCAACGCCGATATGGTGGTCATGGGCGCTTACGGGCATTCGCGGTTCCGCGAAGCCATTCTCGGCGGTGCCACCCGCAACATGCTGGAAATCGCCGATCTGCCGGTGTTCATGGCGCATTGACCGGATGCAGCGAACGGGCGCTGCCCCCTGCCCATGGCAGGTGTCCGCAATCGTCGCTAGTGTTCTCCACCTAACAAAAAGTTCCCGTTCGGCCTCTTGCGCTACCCGATTGCTCGGACAATGGTTCAAGCGTCAGCTATGCGGAGAGGCTGTGTAAAAACTATCGGTGCGGCGGCAAAACGACGAAAATGGCTGAATTTATGGCCTCTCTCGTTGAGTCGAGCCACAAATTCATCGCATTCAAAAAACGAGCGGCACCAAAAAGGGACGAATTGCGAGTTTTCACACAGCCTCCGGACAAAGCCGACATTCTCAATTGCACTGCGTTCTCGCCATTGCAGCCACTCTTCTTTCGGCCGTTGCTATCAGCGTGTACATTGTCCCGTGGACCTGTAAATAATTTGGACGTGCAATCTCAAAGTAGATTTGGTTGGCGTCATCCACTCTCCCGTCCTCAAGAGCCTTGGCGATCTGGTCGCCTGTTTCAATCAGGCCCTGGTAAACTTCAACGGCACCATCAAAACTTTGTAATTCTTCGTCCGTAACAGCGGTATTGCGACCGATGTTGCGTCGGACGCCAATGATTTCAGATTTGTATTCGTCGATTTTAGTACGGAATTTGCACGCATCATCACAAGACAAACGGTCAACACTATCCCACCCCCCATAAGTTGATAGAATTGCATTGGCTTCCAGCAGGAAATGCCCCCTAATCTCGTACTCGAGTCTACCAAAAATGCCTATTAATTGTTGTTGTGCGGCGATCTCGACCACCAGTTCTTTGCAGGCATTTGTTTGGCTATTGGCTTTTTCTGGGGCCGCAAAGATTGCGGCTGTTAGGATCGCAATGGTGCCGATAATTCGGCTCAACGATACGGTCGCCGTAACCACGTTTGCAAAAAAACCTCTCATGTTAGCATACCTCCCCTTGACATCATTGGATTAGGGCAAAAGCTACTAAACAGCAAAAAAATTAGAGCAATGTCAGAATTTTCCGATGCGCTTCGGGCTCAAGCACGCCATCTGACGGTTTCGCTCAGGGAAGTCGAACACGTTTTAGATGCCCTGCTTACGCTGGGAATCTTGTGTCAGGTGGGGAACACTAGGACAGGAACCCGCCGTCGGTGTCGTCGCCCGCCACTTCCTGCAACCGGTCGAAATCCGGCACCGTCACATGCCGCTTGCCTTCAAGCACAACCAGGCCATCGCGCCTGAGCGCTGAAATCTGGCGGCTGACCGTTTCCAGGGTCAGCCCCAGGTAATCCGCCATCGCCTCGCGCGTCAGCGGCAGGTCGAACACCACTTTTCCCTTGGGTGCCCGCAAATGCAGCGACGCATCGCGCTGGGCGATGATCACCAGCAGGCTGGCGATCTTTTCGCGCGCCGTCTTGCGCCCCAAAAGCAGCATCCACTCGCGCGCGGCGTCAAGCTCGTCGAGGGTCATTTCCAGCAACCGCTCGCCGATGTTGGGGGTTCGCGCCATCAGCTCCTCGAACGGTTTCTTGCGAAAGCAGCACATCACCAGATCGGTGGTGGCGGTGACGTTATAGGGGGCCCGGTCCCGCCCCGGCCGACCGACGAAATCCGACGGAAACAGCAGCCCCACCGTCTGCGTGCGCCCATCCTCCATCACCTGCGACAGCGTCGCCACGCCCGACACCACAGAAGCGACAAAATCCATGTGATCCCCGGACCAGACCAGAACCTGACCCGCCTCAAAGCTGCGGTAATATTTGACCGCATCCAGCTGCGCCAGTTCATCCGTCTCGCAATTGGCACAGACGGCGCGATGCCGGATCGGGCAATCGCCGCATTTGGTCGAAATTCTGAGTGCGTTGAGGACTGCCATGCCAATTCTTTGATTTGGATCAATGTCGCGAAATTCGCTCTTGGCATTAGGTAAGCCCATGGAAACAGAATCGCAACTCCGGCAACTCGGTCTTTTTGACGCGCGCGTGCCCCGTTACACCAGTTACCCTACGGCACCACATTTCTCCGACCGCGTCGGCCCCGGCGATTTTCGCGGCTGGCTTGGTGCCATACCGGCCGATTCGCAGATATCGCTCTATCTCCACGTCCCGTTTTGCCGCCGCCTGTGCTGGTTTTGCGCCTGCCGCACCCAAGGCACCAGCAGCGACGCGCCGGTACGCGCCTATGTTGATGTGTTGAAGGCCGAACTGCAATTGCTGCGCGACACCCTGCCCGCCGGGGTCACCCTGTCGCGGCTGCATTGGGGGGGCGGCACCCCCACACTGATCCCCGCGAAGCTGATGCGCGAATTGGCAGCCGCGATTTTTTCGGTGGTTCCCTTGGGGCCGAAGGCCGAATTCTCCGTCGAAATCGACCCCAATGAAATCGACGACGCCCGCCTTGATGCGCTGGCCGACGCAGGCCTGTCTCGCGCCTCCATCGGGGTGCAGGATTTCGACCCCGGCATTCAGAAAACCATCGGTCGCATCCAAAGCTATGCCACCACCAAATCCGCCATCGACAAGATCAGGGCGCGCGGCATCAAATCGCTGAACGCCGATATCCTCTACGGTCTGCCCGGACAGACCCGCACCGGCATCGCCGCCTCGGTTCAGCAGCTTCTGTCCCTGTCGCCCGATCGGGTGGCGCTTTACGGCTATGCCCATGTTCCCTGGATGGCGCGGCGGCAGATGATGATCCCCACCGACACCCTGCCACGCCCGGAAGAACGGCTAAAGCTTTTTGAAACCGCCCGTGACCTTTTCACCTGGGACGGCTATGCGGAAATCGGCATCGACCATTTCGCCCGCCCGGATGACGGTCTGGCAGTGGCGCAGCGGCAAGGGCGGCTCAAACGCAATTTTCAGGGCTATACCGATGACACGGCCCCGGTGCTGGTCGGTCTCGGAGCCTCGTCGATTTCGCAATTTCCGCAAGGATATGCACAGAATGCCTCGGCCACTTCGCTATATATCAAGGCCATCCGGGCAGGCCAGTTCTCGACGGTCCGCGGCCATGTCTTTTGCGGCGACGACCGCCTGCGCGCCCGCATGATCGAGGCCCTGATGTGCGATTTTCGGATTGATGCGGACGAACTTGTTCGGAATTTCAAAGTCAGACGGGAAGACATCCAGTCCCTGTTCGCCGCGACCCGCGCCGAATTCGGCGATTTTGTCAACGTCACCGCCAACAGCCTGACCCTGCCCGACCGCGCCAAGCCCCTGACCCGGATGATCGCGCGCAGTTTCGACACCTATGCGCTGGCCAAGACCGGCCACAGCTCAGCCGTCTGAATTGCCGTTCTCGACGAATGCGATCAGGCGCGGCAGACAGTGCCGCTTCAAATCATACCGACCCAGCACCGTCGCCCGCGCCGCCAAACGCATCGGGTCCGCCGCCGCCGGATTTTCCAGCGCCTCGATCAGAGCCGCCGACCATCCGGCGACATCGAAGAAATCCACCAGCCGCCCGTTCACGCCGTCCTTGATCACCTCTTCAACCGGCGGGGTGCGTGAGCCGATGACATAGGCGCCGGCGCTCATCGCCTCGAGCATCGACCAGGACAGAACGAAGGGATAGCTCAGATAGGCATGCACCCGCGTGACCTGCATCAGCGACAGGTATTGGCCATAAGGCACCCGCCCCAGAAAATGCACGCGGTCCGGGTCAATGTGCCCGGCCACCTCGTCAAGAAATTTCTGCTTCCAGCTTTGCGCGCCCGCCGGACGCGGGCCATAGCTCTGCCCTTCGCCGCCGACGATCACCGCCTGCGCCTTTGGGCGCGCGGCCAAAACGGCAGGCAACGCGCGCATGAAGATGTGGTAGCCGCGGTAAGGTTCCAGATTGCGGTTGACGAAACTGATCACCTCATCCCCGGCCTTCAGACACCGTCCATCGGGCAGATCAATCCGCGCATCTGCGTCCGGGCGCACCCGGTCGCTATCAATGCCGTCATGGATGACCGTGATCTTTTCGCGCAATCCGGGTGGAAAGGTCGCGGCCTGCCACGCCGTCGGTGCCAGCGCCGCATCGGCATTCAGAACGCTTTGGCCCAGATGCGCCGACCGCGCCGTCACCGCCATTTGCGCAGGCAGCGACTGGCGGCGGAACTCCGGGTCGAAATCGGTATCCAGACCCTTGGAATGATAAAAGAACTCGGCATAGGTCAGATGTCGCGCGGCGGGCCAGACATCGCGCAAGAACAGCGTCTCGCCCCAGCCGCCATGACCAAAGACGACATCGGGCGCATAATTCTCCTGCGCCGCCAGTTGCGCGCAGGCCCGCGCCACCGACGCCGCCCGCTCGGTCGCCTCGGCATAGGTCCTGGCCAGCCTCGTGACCTCGACCGCAGGCGGCA
>JBATDH010000340.1:0-9073 GCA_049663365.1 Albidovulum sp.
GTCATCCAGTTCCATGATCTTGAAGGCGGCCCGGCCCCGAAACCCCTCTTTTTGCGCGCGTTGCACATAGGGGTCGTTCAATTGCCGTTCCAGCCACAGCGTCGAAGAAAGCTTGCGCCCCTTGGCCGTCTTGACACGCACCCGCAAATCGCGCGCCCCGCGCCCGGATGTGTTTTTTGTCGGCGTTTTTGCCATGTCTGCATGTGCCTTAAAGAAATGCTGCAATCTGCCGCCCAGATAGCCATTGCGGCCCAAAACCTCAATTGCCGCCGAAAACGCGCGCGTCAGACGTTTCCTGTCTCCAGAACGCCATCCGCCGACATCTGCGCGTATAACAGCCCTTCGCGCAATCCGCGATCCGCCACTGACAGCCGGTCCGTCGGCCAGACCCGCATCAGTGCCTGCAAGATCGCCGAACCGGACATGATCAGCGAATGCCTGTCGCGGCCGATGCGCGGATCGTTGCGCCGCCCTTCCGGCCCCAGACTCAGATATTCGCGAATGACCCGGTCGATCTGGTCACTGGTCATCCGCAACCCGTCCACCTTGGTCCGGTCATAGCGTTTCAGCCCCAGATGGCTGGCGGCAACCGTGGTCACCGTCCCGGATGTGCCGATGATCTGAAACCCCTCGCGCGGCTGGCTGGAATTATAGGGCGAAAATTTGGCCAGGTTTTCCTCGAAAAACCAGCTCATCAAGGCAAAGCGGGCGGCGTCATCCTCGACATCCACAAACTGATCCTTGAGCGTTGCAACCCCCAAAGGCACCGATATCCAGTCCACCACCTTGGCGGCCGGAAACGGGCTGTCGGGCGGATGAAACCCGGCGTGCAGGCGCATGATCGCGCGTGGGCGCTCGGGCCCGGCGACGGCCGACAGATCAATCCAGACAAGTTCCGTCGACCCGCCACCGATGTCGACGACCAGCAATTGTTCGGTCTTGACCGACACCAGGGGCGCACAGGACACCACCGCAAGGCGCGCCTCTTCCTCGGTTTCGATGATCTCCAGCGGCAGCCCGGTCTCGTTGCGGACCATCCGCAGGAATTCACCGGAATTCGACGCCCGCCTGCACGCTTCGGTCGCGACCAGCCGCATCCGCGTGACTTCATGTTGCTCGATCTTGCGCCGACAAATCTGCAAGGCCTGTACCGTGCGCGCGATGGATGCGCGACCCAAACGGCCCGATGCCTCCAGCCCGTTGCCTAGCTGAACCGATTTGGAAAAACTGTCGACCACATGAAACTGACTACCCTTCGGCTGGGCAATCAACATGCGGCAACTGTTGGTACCAAGATCCAGCGCTGCATAGAGCTGCGCGGGGTCCGGCCTTGGGGTGCTCAGCGGCTCTACCGACCTTGGGAACGCGCCCGCACCACCGGGACGCCTGGGCGCCATTGTCGCGCCCTCCATTATGTTGTTGCCCCATGAATAGTCGCTGCCGCCCGGTCAGGCAAGTGACACTGCCGTGTTACTGCGACATTCCGACCCGCCACACGTCGCTCTGATTGCGCACAATGTCGAAAACCGTCATCGGTTGGCGGCGCAAGCACAGTATTGAGGGCCCAACTCTGGGGGATTCGTCATGGCTGAGGTTACAATCGTTTACTGGCGCGATATTCCGGCCCAAGTCATCGTCGGCAAAGGCCGCCGGGGCACAAAACGTGCGCTGCCCGAAAGGTTCGAACAGGCCATAGACCGTTGCGCCATGAAAATCGGCGCGGCAGGGACGGACGCCTATCTGGCGGAATGGCGCAAGGCAGACCCCGTAACCGTCGATGGCGAGGACGAAGCCGTCGCCGAAGCCGAAGCGGCACGCATTGTCGCCGAATATGACCAAGAGCGCATCAAGGCGCTGATCGCGAATGACGGTTGGGCGTGACAACGGGCAATTTCTGGAGAACTGCAATGTCGCTATTGAATTTTCGCCGCAAGGAAGCGGCACCGGCGGGAAACAAATCCGAAGTCGAGGCCTTTTTGAAAGGCTATTCGATCGAGGTCATGCCGCGCACCGCCGAAAAGGTCGAGGATTTCCGCGCCCTGCTGCCGCAAGACACCCGCGTCTACATCGCCCATATCGAGGGCACGCCGATCGAGGAAATGGTGGCCACCGCCAAACGCATCAACGGCGAAGGCTACACCGTCATGCCGCATTTCCCGGCGCGCATCATCAAGGACAAGGCCACGCTGGCCGATTGGATCGCCCGTTATCAGGGCGAAGCCAATGTCAGACAGGCATTGCTGTTGGCCGGTGGCGTTGCCCAGCCTCTTGGCGACTTTCATTCCTCGATGCAACTGCTCGAATCCGGGCTGTTTGATGGCTTCGACCGGCTGCATGTCGCCGGTCATCCCGAAGGCAACCGCGACATTGATGCCAATGGCTCCGACAAGAACGTGATGGAAGCCTTGCGCTGGAAACAGGCGTTTTCGGCGCGCACCGACGCGAAGATGGCGCTGGCCACACAATTCTGTTTCGAGGCCAAACCGGTGATCAAATGGGCCGACCGGCTGGCCGCCGAAGGCATTGATCTGCCGATCCATATCGGTGTGGCTGGCCCCGCCAAGTTGCAGACCCTGATCAAATTCGCCATTGCCTGTGGCGTCGGCCCGTCGCTGAAGGTGCTGCAAAAGCGGGCGATGGATGTGACCAAACTGCTTTTGCCCTATGAGCCGAATGATTTTGTCGCAGAACTGGCGGCGCATAAGGCGGCAAACCCGAATTTCGGTATCGAATCCGTGCATTTCTTTCCGCTGGGCGGTATCAAGACCAACGCAACCTGGGCAATCGAGCATGGCGGCACTTCGGCCGCCCCCGCCCGTCAAAGCTGACAAAGAGAGTTAAGAATGACCCGTACCGTCATCGAATCAAAAACAAAAACCGTCACCATAGGCTTTGACGAACCCTTCTGCGTCATCGGTGAACGGATCAACCCGACGGGCCGCAAGAAGCTTGCCGCCGAACTGGAGGCGAGCGATTTTTCGACCGTCGAGCGGGATGCGATCGAGCAAGTGGCCTGTGGAGCGATGATTCTCGATGTGAATGCGGGGGTGGTTTACAATTCCAACCCCAACCCCAATGAAACCGAGCCCCCGTTGATGACCAAGATGATCAACATCGTTCAGGGCCTGGTTGATGTGCCGCTTTGCATCGACAGTTCGGTGCCCGGCGCGCTGGAGGCGGGGCTTGCCGCAGCACAGGGCCGGCCGCTTTTGAATTCCGTCACCGGCGAGGAAGAGCGGCTGGAAATCGTCCTTCCGCTGGTCAAGAAATACAACGTGCCGGTCGTGGCGATTTCCAACGACGACACCGGCATTTCGATGGACCCGGATGTGCGTTTCGCCGTCGCCAAGAGGATCGTCGAACGCGCCGCCGATTTCGGTATTCCGGCGCATGATATCGTGGTCGATCCGCTGGTGATGCCGGTGGGTGCATTGGGCGATGCCGGGCGGCAGGTCTTCACCCTGGTGCGGCGGTTGCGCGACGAGTTGGGCGTCAACACCACCTGCGGCGCGTCGAACATTTCCTTTGGCCTGCCCAACCGGCACGGGATCAACGCGGCCTTCCTGCCCATGGCTATCGGCGCGGGCATGACCTCGGCGATCATGAACCCCGTGCGCCCGGTTGAAATGGAAGCGATCCGCGCCGCCAACTTCCTGATGAACCACGATGCCAACGGCACCGAATGGATCAAGTTCGCGCGCGTCCTTGATGCGGTCAAGGAAGGGATGCCCTTCGCCGAAGCCTCGACCATGATCGCCAGCGCGGGCCGCGCGGGCCGCGAGGGCGGTCGCCGCCGCCGCGACTGACAGGTCCAAAATTCTTGACGAAGGAAACTGCGGTCCCGATTGGCAGGTCGGGGCTGTATTTTGGCCGCGTGACGTATCACCACCCCGCGATCTGTCGCAAGGCCTGCACCCTTGCCGCCGGAATCGCAGAAATCTCAAGCCCGGTGAACACATGCATCGTGCCCATGTCCGGATCAATGACCGCATGGTCGCTGACCCATCCCCCCATGGCGAGATAGGTCCGCAAGAGCGGCGGCAGGGTCTTGAGGGCGCGGGCAATGTCACGGATAGGTAGCTCAGGCGCGGTGCCAAAGCGGATGACCTGCGCCGCCTTTTCGCCGGGGCGCCAGATATCCGGGCCAATATGCCTTTCCGCAAGGTAGCCAAAGGCATCACCATAGGCATCGCCATCCGTCCCGGCAAAAGACGAACAGCCAAAAAGCATGGCGACCCCTTCACTGTCGACCATCCGCGTCAGCGCCGCCCAGGCGATGCGCAGGATATCTGGATCATGCCAGTCCGGGTGGTGGCAAAAGCGGCCAAGCTCGGCCAGCCGACCCTGATAGGCGGAAAGCGCCGAAAGGTCATAGAACTGCGCGCCATAGCTTTGGCCAATCTGCGCGCCCGATGTCATGGACATCAGCCGAAATGTCGCGACCAGATGCCCGCTCTCCTGCTCTTCCACCAGAACGTGACGGCACCGGGCGTCAAAAACATCTGCGTCGCCGCTGTCGCCATCGCCCAGCATATGCAGACCGCGAAACGCCAAGGCACGCAACCGTTGCGCCCGGATCACATCGAGCGACCCCTCGGCGACCCGCGCGCGATAGCGCCCCCTGCTGATCGTCAGTTGCCGAATAGTTGGCCTGCGGAAAGATTGCCGATGTTACCAAGTAGCTGACGCAGGAAACCGATGCCCTTGATATTGCTGTCGGTCACGCGGCGCGACAGGACAATCACCTGCCCGTCTTCCAGACCAAAGCGCTCGACATTTTCGACCACGCCCTTGTCGTCGAAGGTGATCGAGACAACCTGCCGGTCGATCTCTTTGGGTTCGCGCCCGCCGAAATGCTTGAACTGACTGCCGACATAAAACCACCCCGCCCCGGTCAGCAAACCGGTCGAGGAAGGCCGCCCGACCGCCTGGGCCACATCCTGTTGGGTGGATTGCCCGACAACGACCTTTTCCAGTTCCTCATCGCGCGGCACATAGCCGTGATTGCGGTAAATGGCGGTGCAAGACACCAGCGCAACCATGGCCAGCAGCATCACACCGCGCCGCATCCCGATACCGAGCCTGCCCATTGCCACCCTCTTGCCTTGCTGCCTCAAGCCTTCTATCCCGCTTACAACATGCCGGGGCTGTCGTTCAAGGACAGATGGCGGCAATCGGGCTTTGATCGGTGCCCCTGTGACCGCGAAGGTGCAAATAGATGTCTGATATACCCCCCTTTTCACATGCGCTGCGCGTTGCCGATCTGCCCACACGCAAACCGACACGGTTCAGCCTTGCGCCCGACGCCAAGGCCTGCGCCGATATCGCGGCAGAGCTTGGCATCAGCGCCGTCACCGCATTGCAGCTCCAGGGCGAACTGCGCCCGAGCGGCAACAGGGATTGGGTGTTGGCGGCCGACCTCGCGGCGGTGGTGGAACAGCCTTGCATCCTCACGCTCGCACCGGTGCGCACGCAGATAGATGAACCGGTGTCACGCCGCTATGTCGCGGGCCTGCACCCCCCCGAGGCGGAAGAGGCCGAGATGCCCGAGGATGACAGCGTCGAACCATTGCCATCGGTGATCGACCTTGGGGCGGTGATGATCGAGGCACTGGCCCTGTCCTTGCCGCTTTATCCCCGCGCCGAGGGGGCAACGCTGGACCAGTCGACTTTTAGCGAATCCGGCAGCACGCCCCTGACCGATGAGGCCCTGCGGCCCTTTGCCGATCTTGCCAATATTTTGAAAAAAGGCACGCCAAAGCAATAAAGTTTCGGGCCGGTTCCCTGCCTGTGGCGCGAGCCAGAAAACACTTGCGCCCGCACCAAAACGCAGTATGTTCCCGGCCTCGCTTGAATGTTGGGTTCGCACCCGGTGGCCGCAAGGCATCCAGTGACGAATTCGCACGAAATCCAGGGCACAGGCCCTCTTTAACCCGAGGTTGAGACATGGCTGTCCCTCAGAACAGAACCACGCGGTCCCGCCGCAACATGCGCCGCGCTCATGATGCGCTGACCGCTGCAAATCCGAACGAATGCCCCAATTGCGGGGAATTGAAGCGCCCGCACCATGTGTGCAGCTCTTGCGGCCATTATGCCGACCGCGAAGTCGTGGCGAAGGCTGCTGAAATTGATCTGGACGAAGACGCAGCGTAAGGCTGTGTCCCGTTAGGTCAGCAAAAATGCCATCAGCGCCCGATCCGCAGCCCGAAGGCCTCAGGACCGGGCCAGCGGGCGCTGTTGTCATTTCACTCGACGCCATGGGCGGCGACCGGGGGCCTGCCGCCGTTGTGGCCGGTTTGGCGCAGTTTGCCGCGGCCAACAACGACGCAAGGTTCATCCTTCACGGGCCCGAGGCTGATCTGACGCAGCTATTGTCCCGCCGCCCGACACTGGCCGCACGCTGCACGATTCGCCACGCCGAAGGCGTCGTCACGATGGATGACAAACCGTCGCAGGTCATGCGCGGCGGCCAGGGCACCTCGATGTGGTCGACAATTGAATCGGTGCGCAATAACGAAGCCTCGGTTGCCGTCAGTTGCGGCAATACCGGTGCCTTGATGGCCGTGTCGATGATCCGCCTGCGCAAACTGTCCGGCGTCAACCGCCCGGCAATTGCCTGTCTGTGGCCCTCGCGCAATCCCGGCGGGTTCAACCTGATGCTGGATGTGGGCGCAGATGTGAAGGCGGATGCGCATGATCTGTTCCAGTTTGCCCTGATGGGGGCCTCTTACGCGCGCAATGGCCTGGGCATCAAACGCCCCAGAATCGGCCTGCTGAATGTCGGAACCGAGGACAACAAGGGCGGGGCCGAACTCAGGGCCGCCCAGGATCTGATCGCAGCGGCGACGGAAACCGGCAATTTCGATTATATCGGCTTTGTCGAAGGCGGTGATCTGCCTTCTGCCCGTGTCGACGTGATCGTCACAGATGGATTTACCGGCAACATCGCGCTGAAAACCGGTGAAGGCACGGCAAAACTTGTCGGCGATTTTCTCAAGGAAGCCTTCAACGCCACCCTGCTGTCGCGCTTCGCCGCGTTGCTGGCACTGGGGTCATTGCGCCGCCTGAAGGAACGCATTGACCCGCGTCGACAAAATGGCGGCGTGTTTCTGGGACTGAACGGCACCGTGGTCAAATCGCATGGATCGGCGGATGCAACCGGTGTTTCTGCCGCCATTCAATTGGCCTATGCGTTGGCGCGGTCAGGCTTTCAGGAACGGCTTGCGGCGCGGGTTGCCTCTGCCGCATTGGCGGGGCAGGATGCCCCTGTGGTTGGGCTAACAGACGGGAAATCCGAATGACGATCCGTGCCGTGGTTTGCGGCGTAGGGCATTATCTGCCCGCGCGTGTGGTTGCGAATACCGAATTCGAATCCCTTGTGGACACCACCGACGAATGGATCAAATCGCGCAGCGGGATCGAGCGGCGCCATTTCGCCGCCGAAGGCGAAACCACTTCGGACCTGGGGGCGAAGGCCGCGCAGGCGGCGCTGGCCGATGCGGGACTGAACGCCGATGATCTGGATGCCATCGTTCTGGCCACATCGACCGCCGATCTGACCTTTCCCTCCGCGGCGACCATGGTTCAGGCCAAGATCGGCATGAAGCAGGGCTTTGCCTTCGACGTGCAGGCGGTCTGTGCCGGGTTTGTCTTTGCCCTTGCCAATGCCAACGCACTGATTCTCTCGGGTCAGGCGCGGCGAGTACTGGTCATCGGTGCCGAAACCTTCAGCCGCATTCTCGATTTCACCGATCGCGCCACCTGCGTCCTGTTCGGCGATGGCGCGGGCGCGGTCATTCTGGAAGCGGCCGACGGCACCGGCACGTCGGACGATCGCGGCATTCTCGCCACCGATCTGCACAGCGACGGGACGTTTCAGGATCTGCTTTATGTCGATGGCGGCGTGTCCACCACGGGAACCTCCGGACATCTGCGGATGCAGGGCAATCAGGTCTTCCGCCATGCCGTCGAAAAACTGGCCGAAACTGCCCATAGTGCCTTGGAAAAGGCCAACCTTTCGCCGGATGACGTTGACTGGATCGTCCCACACCAGGCCAATATCCGGATCATCGAAGGCACCGCAAAACGAATGCAGGTGTCGATGGACCGGGTGGTCGTCACGGTGCAGGATCACGGCAATACATCGGCGGCCTCGATTCCCCTCGCCCTGTCGGTCGGCAAGGCCCGCGGTCAGATCAAGGCCGGTGATCTACTGGTCACCGAGGCCATCGGTGGCGGGCTAAGCTGGGGTTCAGTCGTTTTGAGGTGGTGAAAATCCGCTTGAATGCCCGCATCCAAGTCATTGATATTGACTCGGAAATTCAAACCCCTCATCCTCGCCCAAACAGCAGGGGGACGACATGAGTGAAAAAACACTGACCCGGATGGATCTGAGCGAGGCGGTTTTCCGCGAAGTCGGGCTTTCGCGTAACGAATCCGCGCAATTGGTCGAAGGTGTCTTGCAACATATGTCCGACGCCCTGGCCAGCGGCGAAACCGTCAAGATTTCATCTTTCGGTACGTTTTCGGTGCGCAGCAAAGGCGCGCGGATCGGCCGGAACCCCAAGACCGGCGATGAAGTGCCCATTCACCCCAGGCGGGTTCTGACCTTCCGCCCCTCGCATCTGATGAAGGACCGCGTTGCCGCCGGTAACAAGGGCTGAGGTCACATTGAATGGAGAAATCGGCTGACGCCTTCAAAACCATCAGCGAGGTCTCCGATTTCCTGAATACGCCTGCGCATGTGCTGCGTTTCTGGGAAAGCCGCTTTTCACAGGTCAAACCGGTAAAACGGGCGGGAGGACGGCGCTATTACCGGCCCTCCGATGTGGCGTTGATCTGTGGCATCAAGAAATTGCTGCACGAAGATGGGCTGACCATTCGCGGCGTGCAGAAAATCCTCAAGGAACAGGGCGTGCGCCATGTGGCCGACCTGACGCCCGAATTCCTGGAACCGGCGAATGGCGAGGCTGGCGTTGGAACAGAGGCCCCGCGATTGGCACCGGAGTCCGCCCGAGCAGCCCCGGCCAGAACCCCCACAGAGCGACCGGACACGTCACCCGGTGCCGACAGG
>JBATDH010000341.1:0-2037 GCA_049663365.1 Albidovulum sp.
TCGGGATCGTGGGGATCATGGTCATCGGGGCCTTTGCGGGGTGTATGACGGTCTATCTGGGGGGCGGGCTCTGGTTCGGGGTGGCGGTGGCGATGGCGGCGGGGATGGTCTTTGGCCTCCTCCATGCCACGCTGACCGTGCCCTTCGGGCTCAGCCAGCACGTCGTGGGCCTCGGCGTAACGCTGCTGGCCACATCCGTCACCTATTTCGCCTATCGCCTGTCTTTGCCCGAAGTCACCAGCCCGCCGCGGATCGAGCCGTTTCAGCCCTATGAAATACCGATCCTGTCGGACACCCCGCTGCTGGGCGAGGCGCTTTTCGCCCAGACCCCGCTGACCTATCTGGCCTTTGCGACTGTGCTGGTCGTGTCACTGGTGCTTTACCGCACGCCGCTCGGGCTGGCGTTGCGCGCGGCGGGGGAAAACCCGGCCTCGGTCGCGGCCCAGGGCCTGTCCGTCACTGCGATCCGCATGGGCGCGGTGATGGTCGGATCGGGGCTGATGGCCGTGGGTGGCGCGTTCCTGACCATGTCGGCCTTCTCCAGCTTCTTTTTCGAGATGGTCAACGGGCGCGGCTGGATCTGCATCGCGCTGGTGGTGTTCGGGGCGTGGAAACCCGGCAAGGCCCTGCTTGGCGCGCTGCTTTTCGCCGCCTTTGACGCGCTGCAAATCCGCCTGCAACAGACCCCGCTCGGGGCGCTGGTGCCCTACCAGATATTCCTGATGGTGCCCTATGTGCTGTCGATCCTGGCGCTGGTGCTGATGTCGCGCCGGGCCGAGGTTCCGGCAGCCCTGATGGTGCCCTTCAACAAGGGGGAGCGTTGATGTTCGACCTGCTGATCAAGGGCGGCACCCTGCCCGACGGGGCGGTGTCAGACATCGCCATCAAGGGCGACCGCATCGCCGCCGTGGGGCGGGTTGAGAGTGCCGCGCATCAGGTGATCGACGCCACCGGCGATCTGGTCAGCCCGCCCTTTGTTGATCCGCATTTCCACATGGATGCAACGCTCAGCTACGGCCAGCCCCGCGTCAACGCCAGCGGCACCCTTCTCGAAGGGATCGGCCTTTGGGGCGAGTTGCGCGACATCGCCACCGTTGATGCCATGATCGCCCGCGCCCTGACCTATTGCGACTGGGCGGCCTCGATGGGCCTCTTGGCGATCCGCAGCCATGTCGATACCACGCCCGACCACCTGCGCGGCGTCGAGGCGATGCTGGAGGTCAAGGCCCGTGTGGCAGGCTACATCGACCTGCAACTGGTGGCCTTCCCGCAAGACGGGCTTTACCGCACCAAGACCGGGCGCGACAATGTGCTGCGCGCGCTGGACATGGGCGTCGATGTGGTCGGCGGCATCCCCCACTTTGAACGCACGATGGAGGAGGGTGCCGACAGCCTTTGCGACCTCGCCCGCATCGCCGCCGAACGCGGGTTGATGATCGACATCCACTGCGACGAAACCGACGATCCGCTCAGCCGTCATGTCGAAACGCTGGCGCGCGAGGTGACGCGGCACGGGCTGGGGGGCAGGGCGGCGGGCAGCCACCTGACCTCGATGCATTCGATGGACAATTACTATGTCTCGAAACTCCTGCCCTTGATCGCCGAAAGCGGCATGACCGCCATTCCCAACCCGCTGATCAACATCACCCTGCAAGGCCGCCACGATACCTTCCCCAAACGCCGGGGCCTGACCCGCGTCAAGGAAATGCAGGCCCAGGGCATCACCGTCGGCTGGGGCCAGGACTGCGTCATGGACCCCTGGTATTCGCTCGGCACCGCCGACATGCTCGATGTGGCCTTCATGGGTCTGCATGTGGCGCAGATGACCCATCCGGCGGAAATGGCGCGGTGTTTTGACATGGTGACCAATGCCAATGCGGCGATCATGAACCTTGACGGCTACGGGTTGAAGGTGGGGGATCTGGCCTCGCTGGTGGTGCTGGATGCGGGCAGCCCGGTCGAGGCGCTGCGCCTGCGCCCCGACCGGCTGGCGGTCGTCTCCAAGGGGCGTGTCATCAGCCGTCAGGCGCGCAACGA
>JBATDH010000342.1:0-30918 GCA_049663365.1 Albidovulum sp.
TCGCCGAAGCGCTCGATGCGCTCGGCCTCGATTACATCGAAGGCGGCTGGCCCGGCGCGAATCCGACGGATTCGGATTTCTTCGCCGCCCGTCCGCAGACCTGCGCCACCTTCACGGCCTTTGGCATGACAAAGCGGGCAGGGCGGTCGGCGGAAAACGACGATGTGCTTGCGGCCGTCCTTGACGCCCGCACGCCTGCGGTCTGTCTCGTCGGCAAGACCCATGATTTTCACGTCACCACCGCGCTCGGGACAACGCTCGACGAAAACCTCGATTCAATCGCCAAATCCGTGGCCCATCTGGTGGCGCAAGGCCGCGAGGCGCTGTTTGACGCAGAACATTTTTTCGACGGCTACCGGGCCAACCCGGATTATGCGCTGAAATGCCTTCACGCTGCCCATGCGGCAGGGGCGCGCTGGATCGTGCTTTGTGACACCAATGGCGGCACCTTGCCCGCCGAGATTGGCCGGGTGACGGGCGAGGTGATCGCCTCGGGCATTCCCGGCGACCATCTGGGCATTCACACCCATAACGACACCGAAAACGCCGTCGCGGCCAGCCTTGCCGCCGTCGATGCCGGCGCGCGCCAGATACAAGGCACGCTGAACGGGCTTGGCGAACGCTGCGGCAACGCCAACCTGACCGCACTGATCCCGACGCTGTTGCTCAAGGAACCCTATGCCAGCCGCTTTGAAACCGGCGTCACGCAAGAGGCGCTGCAAAACTTGACCCGCACCAGCCGGATGCTTGACGATATCCTCAACCGCGTATCCACCCGCGCGGCGGCCTATGTCGGGGCCTCGGCCTTTGCCCACAAGGCCGGACTTCATGCCAGCGCCATTGCCAAGGATCCGGCGACCTATGAACATATCGACCCCGGTCTTGTCGGCAATGAACGCATCGTACCGATGTCCAATCAGGCCGGTCAATCGAACCTGCGCGCCCGCCTTGCCGGTGCCGGGATAGTGGCCGATCCGAAAAACCCGGCCCTGGCCCGCATCCTCGAGGTGATCAAGGAACGCGAGGATCTGGGCTATGCCTATGACGGGGCGCAGGCGTCGTTCGAATTGGTGGCGCGGCGGGAACTCGGGCTTTTGCCGCAGTTTTTCGAAGTCAAGCGCTACCGCGTTACGGTGGAGCGCCGCAAGAACAAGTATGACAAGATGGTCAGCCTGTCCGAGGCGGTCGTGGTGGTCAAGATCGGCGGCGAAAAAATGCTGTCGGTAAGTGAAAGCATGGATGAAACCGGCTCCGACCGTGGCCCGGTCAATGCGCTGGCCAAGGCGCTGGCCAAGGATCTTGGCCCCTATCAGACGGTGATCGACGATCTGCGGCTGGTGGATTTCAAGGTGCGCATCACCCAGGGCGGCACCGAGGCCGTGACCCGCGTCATCATCGACAGCGAGGATGCCCAAGGGCGGCGCTGGTCTACTGTCGGTGTCTCGCCCAACATCGTGGACGCGAGTTTCGAGGCGCTGCTGGACGCGATCAACTGGAAACTGATCCGTGACGGGGCGACGCCTGCATGAGCATCCATGCCTGCGCGGCCCTGGTGGAAGAGGGCGACCCCGACCGCTTTGCCGCGACGATGGCCGCCCCCCTTGCAGCGCGCCAAATGCTCTGGCCGCTTTACGCCTATAATCTGGAGATCGCCCGCGCCCCTTGGGCGTCGTCCGAACCGATGATCGCCGAGATGCGCCTGCAATGGTGGTCCGACACGGTTGAAGGGATGGGGCAGGGCCGTTTGCGCCCCGGTCATGATGTGACAACCGCACTGGCCCCGCTGATAGACAGGACCGTGGGGCTGGCCCCACTGCTGATCCGCATGGCCGAAGCGCGGCGGTGGGAGGTCTGGCATGAACCCTTCGCCGACAACGCCGCGCTTGACGCCCATCTGGATGACACGGCGGGAACGCTGATGTGGGCCGCGGCAAGGGTGCTACAGGCGCCGCCATTGGCAGAATCCACCATTCGCGGTTTTGGCACGGCGGCAGGTCTGGCCGCGTGGTTGCGCGCGGTTCCGGCGCTTGCGGCCCTTGGTCGCCACCCCTTGCCGGACACATCGCCCGAGGCGATCCGGCATCTGGCCCGAAACGCCCTTGACCGCATAACCACTGCGCGTGGCAACCGGCATCTGGTGCCGCCGTCAGTGGTTCCCGTCCTCTGGACCGGCTGGCTGGCGCAGCGGGTGCTGACACTGGCCGCTGCTGAGCCGTCTCGGGTGATGGCGGGAACGCTTCATACCCCCGAGGTGATCCGCCGAGGCAGCCTTTTGTGGCAGGTGCTGCGCGGAATTTGGTAGTGCCGTCCTACGCCTTCGGGCGCAGCGCCAGCCAGACCAGCGACCCGCCCGCCAGCACCAGAAACGGCAGCATGGCGATATTCACTGCATTCCATCCGGCAATCACACTGGTGCCGGAACAGTTCATCAAGTTTCCCGAAGCGAGTGAAGCCACTGTCACGCCACCGAATACGAAAAGATCGTTGATGCCCTGAATGCGGCCCTTTTCTTCGGGCGCATAGGCCGTGGCAAGGAGCGTGGTGGCCCCGATAAACCCAAAGTTCCAGCCAAGCCCCAACAGGATCAGCGCCAGAAAAAACTGCTCCAGCGCCACTCCGGTCAAGGCAACAGCCCCCGCCGCCGCCAAGATGACCAGACCCGCCCCGACGATCCTGGTCGCGCCAAAGCGGACAATCAGGTGGCCGGTGAAGAAGGACGGGATGAACATCGCCAGCACATGCGCCGACACGACATCGGCGGCATTGGCCTTTTGAAAGCCGCAGCCCACCACCGCCAGCGGCGTCGAGGTCATCACAAGGTTCATCAGCGCATAGCTGACCATCGCACAGATGATCGCCACACGAATGGTCGGATCGGCCAGCAATTGGCCGCGACTGCGCCCTTGCGGCGCATCCACTTCCGGCCGACGCGGGCGCGGGATGTCAAGAAACAGAAAAAGCCCGGCCCCGACAATGTTGAGAACCATGACAGTCAGATAGGTTCCCATGAACGTCACCGCCATGGCATCGGCTGTCACCTTGACCAGTTGCGGCCCGACAATGGCCGAGACAAGCCCGCCCGCCATGACCCAGGAAATCGCCTTGGGCCTGAAATCTTCGGACGCGGTATCGGCGGCGGCGAAGCGGTAAAAACCCTGGGCCGACATATAGATACCGGTGATGAGAGACCCGGTCAGGAAGATCGGGAATGAGGCATGATAAAGGCCAAACGCCCCGATACCCGCGCCAAGTGCTCCGCCAGCCGTGCCGCACCAGAACCCGGCGCGACGGCCAAAGCGCTGCATCAGCGCCGACATCGGCGTGGCGGTGATCATCGACCCCAGAACGATCATCGAGATCGGCAATGTGGCCCAGCAGGGATTGGGCGCCAGCGTCTGCCCGGCCAGCCCGCCGATGATGAAGATCATCGGCATCTGCGAGCCCAGCGTCGCCTGCGCAAGGATCAGCACGAAGACGTTGCGCCGGGCGCGGTGCGAATAGTCGGGTAGGGGGGCGATGACTTCCATAGGTCTGATTAATCCGCCGAGGAAACCATTCGCAAGGGGCATTCTGCTTCATATGGCTCGGAAACCCAGGGTATCAGACATCCGCAGGAACAAGACCCAAGCCCCGCAGATAAATGCCAATACCGGATTCGAGCAGTTCCTCGGGTGGGAATGGCGCGCGCGCACCGGGGGCACCGCGGGTATAAAGCTCGACCACGCCGTGGCTCATCGCCCAGATATGGGCGGAAAACATCGACGCAGGCGGGCGCTTGTCGGCGGGGATGTGTTTTGACAGCGCGTCCGCGGCACGGGTGAACACCCCGCGCGCCCGGTCGGCGGCGCGCGCCAGATCGGGATTTGTGTTCAGCGATATGCCGCTTTCAAACATCGCCATGTAATGGCCGGGGAACTTGCGGGCAAAGGCCAGATAGGCGCGCCCCGTCGCCTCGAAGGCGCGCAGCGCGGTGGGTTTGCCATTATCATAAGCATGATCCATCAGATCGGCGAAAATCTCGAACCCCTGGCGGGCGCATTCCCCGATCAGATCATCGCGCCCGGCGAAATGGCGGTAGACGGCGGCAGGCGTCACGCCCGCCGATTTGGCCGCGTCTGACAGGGTGAAGCCTTGCGGGCCCTGCGCTTCGATCAGGGTCAGCGCCGCCTCGACCAATGCCTGGCGCAGATTGCCATGATGATAGCCCTGCTTAGGCATCGAGCAGACCCGGCCCGCCACAGATCGCCGCATCGGCTTTGCCGATGTTTTTCATATCTTTGCCGGCATAATCGACGGCGTTCAAAACCGTCTGAATGGCCGCAATCCGGGCGCGGCCCTTGTCATCGGCGCGGATCACCGTCCAGGGGGCATGATCGCTATGGGTCACATCAAGGGTTTCGTCAATGGCGCGGGTATATTCATCCCATTTTTTCAGACCCTCAACGTCGATCCAGCTTAATTTCCATTGCTTTAGCGGGTCTTGTTCACGTTTGAGAAACCGCCGCAACTGTTCGGCCCGGCCCACATTCAGCCAAAGCTTCACCAAGGTCACACCCTCATCCACGATCATTTTTTCAAAGTCGGGCAACTGGCGAAAGAACAGCCGCCGCTGTTCGGGGGTGCAAAAACCGAACACATGTTCGACCACGCCGCGGTTATACCAGGACCGGTCGAAAAGCGCCACTTCGCCCCCGGCGGGCAGCCAGTCGATATAACGCTGGAAATACCATTGGCTGGCCTCGCGTTCGGTGGGTTTCGACAGAGCCACGATATAGGCGGCACGCGGGTTGAGGTTGTCGCGCATCCGTTCAATGGCGCCGCCCTTGCCAGCGGCATCGCGGCCCTCGAACAGAACTGTCAACCGCTTGCCGGTCTGACGCAGATCGAAGAGCATCTTGACCAGTTCGATCTGAAGCGCGTCCATCCTGTCATTGTAGTCGTCCTTGGCCATCACGCGCTTGTAGGGATAGGTTTCGGACAAGACCTGCTTTTTCTTGCCGGTCTCGATCGCCTTGCGGATATCGTCCGGGGCACCGTTCATCAGATAGTCGGTAATGTCCCCGACAAAGGGAATCGACTGGCTGTCTTGGGGTTTTTCCTGGGTCATGAGGATGCTTTCCTGCGCTGCGCAGTCAGTATCGCGGTTAAACCGGCAAGGTGCAATCGGGTCGCATTGGGTTTTGCTTCGGCAAATGCGGGCGCGAATGGCTCAGATGGCTCAAAGCCCGTTGACTGGCACCTTCAGAAAGGTCTTGCCCGAGTCGTCCGGTTTCGGCATCTGGCCCGCGCGCATGTTCACCTGCAAGGACGGGATGATCAGCTTCGGCATCGCCAGCGTTGCATCGCGCGCCTGACGCATGGCGACGAACTCATCGGCCGATTTGCCGCCGCCTACATGGACATTGTGCGCCTTTTCCTCGGCCACGGAGGTTTCCCAGGCAAATTCATCGCGCCCCGGTGCCTTGTAGTCGTGGCAGACGAATATCCGTGTTTCATCGGGCAGGGCCAGTATCCTCTGGATCGAATGGTAAAGATCCGATGCCGAGCCACCCGGAAAATCACATCGTGCCGTGCCGAAATCGGGCATGAAGAGCGTATCGCCAACGAAAGCGGCATCGCCGATGACATAGGTCATGCAGGCGGGTGTATGGCCGGGCGTATGCATCACGCCGCCGCTCAGGCCCCCGATACTGAAACTGTCGCCCTCGGCAAATAGCCGGTCGAACTGCGACCCGTCACGCTGAAATTCCGTGCCTTCGTTGAAGACCTTGCCGAATGTGTCCTGAACAAGTTTGATCTTTTCACCGATGCCGATCTTGCCGCCAAGCTTTTGCTGCAAATAGGGGGCCGCTGACAGATGATCGGCGTGCACATGGGTTTCGAGTATCCATTCAACGGTCAGGCCTTCGGCCCCGATATGGTCCGCAACACGGTCGGCGGATTTGGTATCGGTGCGCCCGGATGCATAGTCAAAATCCAGCACCGAATCGACAATGGCGCAGGAAGCACTTTCGGGATCCTTGACGATAAATGTGACGGTATTGGTTGATTCGTCAAAAAACCCTTTTACATCAGGTTTTTGTGCGAAAGAGCTAATCTTTGTCTTTAGCGTTTCGACGGTGTCAGGCATCTGAACCTCCTGATGGGCGGTGTTAGTGACAATATGGGTGTTGGCAGTCACATAACAAGAACGGAATGTGATCGAAGCGCGTTTTCCAACCCGTCAGAAAAGACGCGCGACAAGGCCGGGCAATTGCGCGAAATCGGAAAATTCGGCGGTAAACGCGATCTGCTCACGAGGCACCCGGAGGTAGCCTTCCGAGAAAAATGCGAAACAAATGCCGGCGGCGGCCGCGCATTGCGCATCGACTTCGCTGTCGCCAACGTACAGGCATCGGGTTGCCGCCAATGCGTCGCGCGCGGCGTGTAACGGGGCAGGGTGGGGCTTTTTCGCCGACAGGGTGTCGCCCGCAATTACACAATCAAAATAGGCGTCCAGCTTCAGTTCTGCCAGCACGGATGCTGTCGCGGCACCGGGTTTGTTCGTACAAATTCCCAAAGGGTGTCCCATACCGCGAAGGGTTGAAAGCGTGGTCCCTACATTGGGATAGACTTGCGTCAGCTCTGCCGATCTATCGGTGTAATCAGCGATCAATTGTTCGGTCAGTTCCGCATGCCTCGCTATGTCCAGACCGCGTGCCTTCATCACCCGTTCGACCAACACCGGCGCACCGTTGCCGACGAAGCCCTGAACCTCGGCCCGGTCCATTGGTGCCATGCCTTCTTTGGCCAGCATTCGGTTCACGGCGGCCTGCAAGTCCGGCACACTGTCGATCAATGTGCCGTCCAGATCAAAGATGATCGCTGGGGCAGGGTTCACGCGGCCTTCCACTTGATCGAACACCCCATTGAGGCGACCTGTTCGTCGGGGCCCTTGCCGGTTTCGGCCACCTGACGCATCGCCTCGAAAAGTTCGCGCCGCGCATCTGGTACAGCCTGACGGCCTGACGCATCCAGCCGCCCGCGATATTGCAGGCCCAGTTGCGCATTGAACCCAAAGAAATCCGGGGTGCAGACCGCACCGTAAGCCTTTGCTACAGCTTGGGTTTCATCAAAAAGATACGGAAAAGAAAACCTGTGTCGGAGAGCTTCGCGCCGCATATTGTCAAACCCGTCTTCGGGATATTCGGCAGCGTCGTTGGCAGATATCGCGGCCACGCCGATGCCGATGGCTTGCAAGGCTTCTGCTTCGCTGACGATCCGGTCGATGACCGATTTGACATAAGGACAGTGGTTGCAGATGAACATGATCAGGGTGCCCTTGCGACCGGCGATGTCAGTCAGCGACCAGTCACGGCCATCGGTGCCGGGCAGGGTGAAAGCGGGGGCCTTCCAGCCAAAATCACAAATCGGGGGCGATACGGCCATGTTCGGCTCCTATGCGGTTTTTGCGGCGACCCGGAGGGCGGCGATATTGCGGCCATATATGTCCGGATTGGAGACGGAACCACCCGAAAACACGGCCGACCCTGCGACCAGAACATCGGCACCCGCCGCCGAGACCAGCGGTGCGGTCGTTGTCGTCACGCCGCCGTCAATCTCGATATGGATTGGACGATCGCCGATCATCTTGCGTAAGGTTCGTACTTTATCTACCTGGGAATGAATGAATTTCTGACCGCCAAAGCCGGGATTTACCGTCATCACGCACACCAGATCAACCATATCCATCAAATGTTCGATCGCCGATGCCGGTGTCGCAGGGTTGAGCGCCACGCCGACCTTGGCACCAGCACCGCGAATGGCCTGCAAGGTGCGGTGAATATGCGGGCCTGACTCGATATGGGCGGTAATGACATCTGCGCCAGCCTCGGCAAAAGCCTCGATATAAGGATCAACCGGCGCAATCATCAGATGCACATCCATGACCGTCTTGATATGCGGCCGGATCGCCTTGCACATGGCCGGGCCAAAGGTCAGGTTCGGAACGAAATGTCCGTCCATGACATCCACATGCACCCAGTCGCAACCCTGATCCTCGATCGCGCGTATCTCGGCGCCAAAATTGGAGAAGTCGGCCGAGAGGATGGAGGGCGCGATTTTGATTTTGCGGTCCAAGGTCATGCAGCAATCTCTTCTGTACGGGATTCTTAGGTGTCTAGCGCGAAACCGGGGTTTGGGTCCAGCGCAGGATGTCATGATCGTTACATTACATAATTCTGCTTATCGGACTTATCAATACGGCAAGGCTCGCGACGCTACATGACTGGAACCGCTTCACCCCCCGACCAGACCGACAACAAATGCAGATCATTTGACAAATGCAGGAAATCCGCCCGCCCCCCGGCCACCAAACCGCCACAGCTTTCCGCGCAGCCAGGAATTCTTGCCGGGACTGATGTGGCCATGGCAAGCGCGCGGTCGACGGATATGCCGACGTCGCGCACCATGACCCGGACGGCCTGCGCCATGTCCAGATCGGCACCGGCCAAGGTTCCGTCGGCCAAGACCAACCGGCCAGCTACCCGACGGATGGTTCGGCCATTCAGGGCAAATTCGCTCAGGACAGTTCCAGCACAGGCCATGGCGTCGGTTACCAGAAATATCTGACCCGGTCCGTTCTTGGCACGCAGGGCCGCAGAGATGGCAACCGGGTGGACGTGAATTCCGTCGGCGATCAGGCCGGCGCTACAGCCGCCATTGTGCAAGCTTGCGCCCACCAGTCCGGGGTCACGGCTGCCAAACGGGCTCATCGCGTTGAAAAGATGGGTGGTCATGGTGGCACCGGCGGCAAATGCCGCCATGCAGGTTTCAAAGCTGGCATCGCTATGGCCTAGCGAAACGATAATGCCTGCCCCGCAAAGCCTGGATATCTGATCGGGGCGCACGGATTCAGGGGCCAGTGTCACCATCAGGCATGGCAGGCGTTTGGCGGCCACGACCAGGAAATTGACATCGTTGTCACTCATGTCACGGATCAATGTGGCGTCATGCGCGCCTTTGCGGGCCAGACTCAGGTGCGGCCCCTCAAGGTGCAGGCCCGCGACGCCCGGCATCTTCATCGCCACTGCCTTTTCAACCGCATCGACGGCGTTGCGTATGTGGTCCGCGCTGTCGGTGATCAATGTCGGCAGGAATGTGAGCGTACCAAGCCGGGCATGGGCCTTGGCCATTGTGGCAAGGGTTTCAACCGCGGGCCGGTCGTTCAGCATGACCCCGCCGCCGCCATTGACCTGAAGATCGACAAAGCCGGGTGCGAGTATGCCGCCGTTGAGGGTCACGGTATTCGATGCCTGCACTTGCGTGCCCGGCGCAACAATCGCCGATACAAGGCCATCGTCGATCAAGAGCGATCCCGGCATCAGGCTGCGGCCGTCAAAGATGTCGGCCCCCTGAAAAAGTGTGATCATCGCGTGTTTGCCTCTGTCATGTCCGCGGCCATTTTCCGGGCGAAGGCCAACGCCCCGTCCAGCGCTGACCCGAAGGGCGGCGCGCAGGCCGCAGCAAGGCGAGGGTCAAGCCACGGCTGATAGGCAGGCCCCAGCCCCCCGGTCAGGCAAAGCGGTTCATCTTCCTGCCAGCCCAATGATGCGAGCGCAGATGCCACATACCCGGCACCCCTGGCCATCAGCACTGCTGCGACCTTATCGCCTGAATTTGCAGCCGTCACGATCTCGGGTGCCAGCGCGGCGAAATCCGCCGGGGTGGCAGTGATCGCGAAGGCGGTAATGCCTTTGGCCCCGCCAAACCGGTCCAGTAGCGCCTTGGTCAGGGGGCTGTGCGCGGCCATGCGGTCATGGGCCAGCAGGGTTTCGGCCAGAATACGCGTTCCCAACCATGCGCCAGAGGCCTGATCGCTCACCGCACTGCCCCAGCCGCCAACACGGTCGATCGACCCGTTGCACTGCCGCCCGACAAAGGAACCCGTGCCAATGGCGGCGACCGCCCCGTCACGCATCCCCAGCGCGCCAAGGATATTTGTCACCTGATCGTCGGTGACACTGACTTGGGCAAAGCCGAATTCCGCGGCGACCCGGTTTGCCACCGTGTCATCCATGACCCCGGCAAGGCCCATATGGATGACCGCCCTGCCCGTGTTGTTCGGGCCAAGCCCCGCATCCGACAAAAGCCGCCCAAGCAGAACCTTGATATTGGCAATGGCCGTGTCGAAATCGGACACATTGGCTGGGCCGCCGCGCGCCTCCAAACGGTGTTCGCTGCCCGGAACAATCAGGGCCGCGCGGCTGGAAGACCCGCCGCCATCCACTCCGACAGGGATGATCAACACCCTAGGTCACCACATCAGGCTCGGCTCGCCCGGTGATTTCCGCGATCCCGGCCAGTTCCTCGGCGGCGGCAACGATCGGTGCCAGGGCCTGCTGCACCTCCAAATCCAGATCATCCGGCCCGCTCACATAGCGTTCAAGGTAAAGTCGCAATGTGGCGCCCTCGGTCCCGGTGCCCGACAGGCGCAGCACGATCCGGCCCCCATCGTCAAAGACGATCCGCAACCCCTGCCCGCGTGAAACCGACCCATCGACGGGATCCGTATAGGCAAAATCATCGGCGGTTGCGATGGTCCGGCCCGCAACGGTCCGGCCTGCAAGCCCGCCGATCTGATCGCGCACACGCGCCATGACGGCGTCGGCCTGGGCTACGGGCAAAGCGTCATAGTCGTGGCGGGAATAGTAGTTCCGTCCGTATTTTCGCCAATGAGTTACAAGTATTTCTTCAACACTTTCATTACGTTGTGAGATGATGTTCAGCCAAAGCAATACCGCCCAGAGCCCATCCTTCTCGCGGATGTGGTCAGAGCCTGTGCCAAAGCTCTCTTCGCCGCACAACGTTGCCTTTCCGGCGTCCAGAAGGTTGCCGAAAAATTTCCACCCGGTCGGCGTTTCAAAACCGGGCAGGCCCATGGCCGTGGCAACCCGGTCTGCCGCGGCGGATGTCGGCATTGACCGCGCAACACCTGCTATCCCCTGCCGGTATCCCGGTGCCAGATGCGCATTGGCGGCAAGAACGGCGAGACTGTCAGACGGGCCGACGTAAATCCCGCGCCCGACCACCATGTTGCGGTCGCCGTCGCCATCCGAGGCCGCGCCAAAGTCGGGGCCATCCGGGGCGAACATCGTCTCCATCAATTCATAGGCCCAGACCGGGTTCGGGTCGGGGTGCATTCCGCCGAAGTCAGGCAGCGGTGTGCCATGGACAACGGTGCCTTTCGCTGCACCCAGCCGGTTTTCCAGAATCTCCGTCGCATAGGGGCCGGTGATTGCGCACATGGCGTCGAACCGCATGGAAAACCCGCCCGCAAACATCGCTTCTATCGCGCTGAAATCAAAAAGCGTTTCCATCAGATCGGCATAATCTGCCACCGGGTCGATGATAGATACCTCCATATCGCCGACTTGGGTTTTGCCGATCCGGCCAAGGTCGATGTCATCGCAATCTTCGGTGAAATACTTGGCTATCTCTTGGGTTCGGGCATGAATGGCATCGGTGATGGCTTCGCTTGCCGGACCGCCATTGGCCATGTTGAACTTGACCCCGAAATCGGCGTCCGGGCCGCCGGGGTTATGCGAAGCCGACAGGATGATCCCACCATCGGTCCGGTTCAACCGGATCAGATGCGACGCGGCGGGCGTGGACAGCAGGGCGTTCCGGCCAATGATCACACGCCTGGCGCCGTTGCCTGCCGCCATCTTGATAATGATCTGGGCCGCGCGGTCATTGAAATACCGCCCGTCGCCCCCAAGAACAAAAAATTTTCCCTCGGCACCGCCTATCGCGTCAAAAGTGGACTGGATGAAGTTTTGCAAGTAATCATCCGACATAAATACAGAAGTTTTCTTGCGTAACCCCGATGTTCCGGGCTTTTGACCCGCAATAGGCTGGGTGGTGCAGGTCGTTCGCGTCACGTCGGTTTCCTCCGTTCAGGCGCATCCGGTTCAGTGCAAGTTCCGGCATTCGCATCCATTGCGCTGCCAAGGATTTCCTGACGCGCCTACGAGTACAAGCTGATATCTTTTGCACCAGCATTTTGTTGAAATTGCAACATGACGTTGCCGATTTGATTGTGCCTGCGGTGGTTTCTGTTAGGGTTCCGCGACACGAAACCCCATATCTCCGGCAGGGAAACAGTGCCGACTAAATGCGCCGGGCGCTGATGTCGGATCCGGGTTCCCATGGAAGCGAAAGAAATACCCTTGATCCGCCTCGATATCATATCAGACATCGCCTGCCCGTGGTGCTATGTCGGCAAGACCTATCTTGACCGGGCATTGGAATCCCATCCCGACCATCCGTTTGAAATCGAATGGCATCCCTTTCAACTGAATCCCAACATGCCTGCCGGGGGCATGGACCGGGTGACATATCTTGAAACCAAGTTCGGCGGGCGCGACAATGTCCTGCGCGCCTATGCGCCGCTGGTGGAACATGCCGCAAATGCCGGACTGGAGCTGAATCTGGCCGCCGTCAAACGCACGCCCAACACGCTTGATGCGCATCGGGTCATCCATTGGGCAGGGCTCGAAGGGCGGCAAACGCGCGTGGTGGCCGCTCTTTTCCGCGCTCTTTGGCGGGATGGCCGCGACATCGGCGACCTGCCCACGCTGGCCGACATCGCCGCGAGCGTGGGGCTGGACCGGGCGATGACCTTGCGGCTTTTGCAAAGCGATGCCGACAAGGATGACATCCGCGCCCGCGACCAACATGCCCGTGACCGGGGGGTGAGCGGGGTGCCGACCTTCATTCTGGCCAATCAGCATGTGCTTCAGGGCGCGCAACCCGGCGAGGTATGGGCCAATGTCATTGGCGAATTGACGGCCAAACGTGCTGACCCATCGGCGGGGTCAGGCCCATGAGCATGACCACGGCCAGATGCGGGATTACGCAACCAAGATTGCCCCTCGGCGAATTCATCGTGCTGATCGCGATGCTGTTCGCGATGACCGCTTTTTCAATCGACTCCATGCTGCCAGCCCTGCCACAGATAGCAGGGGAACTGTCATCCGATGATCCGAACCGGGCGCAGTTGATCATCGCCAGTTTTGTGCTGGGCATGGGGTTCGGGACGTTCATTACCGGGCCGATATCGGACGCCTTCGGGCGGCGGGGGGTTATCCTTGGCGGGGCGGCAATCTATTCGGTTGGCGCGGCGCTTGCCTGGGCCGCACCGTCGCTGGAGCTGATCATCGTGGCACGGTTCCTGCAAGGGCTGGGCGTTGCCGGGCCGCGCATTGCCGCCATGGCCCTGGTGCGCGACCTCTATTCGGGGCGTGAAATGGCGCGGATCATTTCGATCATGATGATGGTTTTTGTCCTGGTGCCCGCGG
Organism: Albidovulum sp.; assembly: GCA_049663365.1. GTDB lineage: Bacteria > Pseudomonadota > Alphaproteobacteria > Rhodobacterales > Rhodobacteraceae > Albidovulum. Next base: position 13,341 of record JBATDH010000342.1, read on the forward strand.
TCGCCCCGCTGATGGGGGCGGTGATCATCCATCAATTCGGCTGGCGGTCGATCTTTCTCGCCTTCATCCTGTTTGCGGGGCTGGTTTCTACATGGTTCGGGTTGCGTCAGCCCGAGACACTATCGGTCGCACGGCGGCGACCATTGAAATTTGTGCTGATCGCTGCTGCAACCGGGGAAATTCTCACCCACCGGGTCGTCGCCATGGTAACACTGGTGATGGCGTTGGGCTTTGCCATGCTTTTTGCCACCATTGCCTCGGTTCAGCAGATTTTCGATCAGACCTTTGGCCGGGCCGAAAGTTTCCCGTCGTGGTTCGCCTTTATCGCACTGGTTGCCGGTTCGGGCAATTTGCTGAACGCGCAACTGGTGATGCGGATGGGGATGCGCTGGATGGTAACCGTCACCTTTGCCGCCCAGATCGTGATTTCGGGAACGATGGCCTTGCTGTTCGGCATGGGGGTGTTGACGCCCGAGGGCGAATTCCTGGCGTTTCTATTCTGGGTCTGTTCGATCTTTTTCACCGCCGGGCTGACGCTTGGCAATCTGAATGCTTTGGCGTTGGAACCGATGGGTCATATTGCCGGAACGGCGGCTTCCATCGTCTCTGCGGTGGCGACGGTGATTTCGGTTCTGATTGCCGCCCCGATCGGGCTGGCCTTCGATGGCACCCCCCTGCCGCTGATGCATGGGGTTTTGCTGTGTTGCCTTGCGGCGCTGCCCATCATGATTTTCCTGCCCCGGCCCGACCGCGACTAAAGCGGTGTGCAGCGCCAAACCTACTGCGCCTTTGCGGCCAGATCGCGGGCAATGGCATGGGCCCCCTTGATCCGGTCGCTGGCCCGCGTCCAGTCGCGGCGGATGACGATCTTGTTGTCCTTGACCTTGGCCATGCCGTGTTCCGACTGCAAGAACGCCACCAGACCGGCAGGGTTGGCGTATTTGTCATTGTGAAACTGCACCGTGGCCCCCTTGGGACCGGCATCGAGCCGGCCAATGCCCGCCCGGCGGCACAGGGCTTTGATCCGCATGACCAACAGCAATGTATTGACCTCACGCGGCAAGGGGCCAAACCGGTCGATCAGTTCGGCGGCAAAGCCTTCCAATTCCACCTTGTCGGTCAGGGTGGAAAGGCGGCGGTAAAGCCCGAGCCGCACATCGAGATCGGCGACATAGCTTTCCGGGATCAGCACCGGCACCCCGAGATTGATCTGTGGCGACCATTGGCCATCGCCGTCCACCGCGCTTTCAATCTCGCCCGATCTGATCTTGCCAATGGTTTCTTCCAGCATCGCCTGGTAAAGTTCATAGCCGACCTCGGTAATATGGCCCGACTGTTCTTCGCCCAGAATGTTGCCCGCCCCGCGCAGATCAAGATCCTGACTGGCGAGCGAGAACCCTGCCCCGAGACTGTCAAGGCTGCCGAGCAGGCGCAGCCGTTTCGTCGCCGCGGGCGTCAGCGGCAGTCGCGGTTTGGTCGTCAGATAGCAATAGGCGCGCAGTTTGGCCCGCCCTACCCGGCCGCGTATCTGGTAAAGCTGTGACAGCCCGAACATGTCGGCGCGATGGATGATCATGGTGTTGGCGGTGGGAATATCCAGCCCGCTTTCGACGATGGTTGTCGCCAGCAGGACATCATATTTGCCGTCATAAAACGCGTTCATCCGGTCATCAAGCTCGCCTGCGGCCATCTGTCCGTGGGCAATGACATAGGAAACTTCGGGCACATGGCTTTTGAGGAAATCCTCGATCGCAGGCAGATCGGCGATGCGCGGCACCACATAGAAACTCAGTCCGCCGCGATAGCGCTCGCGCAGCAGCGCCTCGCGGATGGTCACCGAATCAAACTCGCTTACATAGGTTCTGATCGCCAGCCTGTCGACTGGCGGCGTGCTGATTATGCTTAGATCCCGGACACCTGTAAGAGATAGTTGAAGTGTCCTGGGGATCGGGGTCGCCGTCAGTGTCAGCACATGGATTTCGCTGCGCATTTCTTTCAGGCGTTCCTTGTGGGACACGCCGAAATGCTGTTCCTCGTCGATCACCAAAAGCCCCAGATCACGGAACCGCACCGATTTGGCCAGCACAGCGTGGGTGCCGATAACGATATCGACCGTGCCGTCGGCCAGCCCGTCACGGGTGGTCTGGGCGTCTTTGGCGGTCACGAACCGCGACAGGGGGCGCACGGAAATGGCCGTGCCGCGGAACCGTTCGGAAAAGGTCTTGTAGTGCTGGCGCGCCAGCAAGGTCGTGGGGGCGATGATTGCCACCTGTTTACCGGAATGGGCCGCGACAAAGGCGGCGCGCATCGCCACCTCGGTCTTGCCGAACCCGACATCGCCGACGATCAGACGGTCCATCGGATTGCCGGCCGCCAGATCGCTGACGACATCGTCTATCGCCGACAACTGATCTTCCGTCTCCTCATAGGGAAACCGGGCGGCAAAGGCGTCCCATTCGTGATGGGGGGCCTCAAGTATCGGGGCCTTGCGCAGCAACCGTTCGGCGGCCACCCGGATCAGCCGTTCGGCAATCTGGCGAATGCGGTCTTTCAGCCGCGCCTTCTTGGCCTGCCACGCGCCACCACCCAGCCGGTCAAGCAGGCCTTCCTCATGGCCAAACCGGCTGAGCAGCTCGATGTTTTCGACGGGCAGATAGAGCCGGTCGCCGCCCGCATATTCCAGCGACACGCATTCATGTGGCGCGCCAAGTGCGGTGATGGTCTCTAACCCCTTGTAGCGCCCGACCCCATGATCCACATGCACCACCAGATCGCCGGGCGACAATGACTGCGCTTCGGTCAGGAAGTTTTCGGCCTTGCGGCGTTTCTTCGCCCCACGGATCAACCGGTCGCCCAGCACGTCCTGTTCGGAAATCACCGTCAGACCGTTGCTTTCGAACCCGTGTTCCAGCGCCCAGACCGCCAGATAAAGCCCGCCCTTGCCCGCCGCCACATCACGACTGTCACGGGCCAGGTTTGTGCCGGTGACGCCTTCGTCCTCCAACAACCCCTTCAACCGTTCCCGCGCGCCCTCGGAGTAAGAGCTGACAACCACCTGTCCCTGCTGTCGTTTAACCTCGATATGCTCCGATAGGGCACTGAACAGGCTTATGTTTTCGAGTTGTCGTTCGGGTGCGAAATTGCGCCCGATGCGCCCGCCAGCGTCGAGCACCCCCGGCCCTGTGGCCTGGGGCAGTTCCACCAGTTGCAAGACCCTGTGGCTTTGAATCGCCCCCCGCCACGCCGCGTCATCGAGATAGAGCAATCCCGGCGGACAGGGTTTGTAAACCGAATCCACCCGGTCCTTGCGTTTCAGCGCTTCGCATCTTGTGTCGTATTGATCTTCGATGCTTTCCCATCGTGACAGACGGGCCTGGGCGATCCGATCGTCAAGCGTGATGCAGGCCCCCGGAAGATATTCGAAAAGGGTTTCCAGCCCGTCGTGGAAGAACGGCAGCCAATGTTCCATGCCCGCATATTTGCGCCCGGCGCTGACCGCCTCATACAAGGGGTCATCGGTTCCGGCGGCGCCGAATTCGATACGGTAATTCTGGCGAAACCGGGTGATTGCGGCCTCGTCAAGAATGACTTCGGACACCGGTGCCAGTTCCACCCTGTTCAGCTTTTCGATCGTGCGCTGGGTCGCGGGGTCAAAACGCCGGGCCCCGTCCAGCACATCGCCGAACAGGTCCAGCCGCACCGGCCCACCTTCGCCCGGCGGATAGATGTCGATAATGCCGCCCCGCACCGCATAATCGCCCGGTTCGGTCACGGTCGGGCTTTGGGAAAAGCCCATTCGGACCAGAAAATCCCGCAAGGCCCGCTCATTGACGCGGCCTCCGACCTTGGCGGTGAAGGCAGAGACCGACAACAGATTGCGGGCCGGAACACGCTGGGTTGCCGCATTGAGCGTCGTCAGAAGGATGAAGGGCGCGGGCATCCCCTGTGCCAGCCCTGCCAGCGTCGCCATGCGCGCCGCCGATACATCGGCATTGGGCGATACCCGGTCGTAAGGCAGGCAATCCCAGGCCGGAAGGGTCAGAACCACAGCCTCGGGCGCAAAAAACGCCAAAGCGGCGCGCATCGCCGCCATCCGCTTGTCGTCGCGGGCAATGTGGACAACCGGTGCCCCTTTGGCCAGTTCACGGGCCAGAAGATGCGCGTCGAACCCTTCCGGCGCACCGGACATGATAAGATGATTTGGCGGTGTCATTGCGTTCCCCTACCCGGCCTGTTGGCGGTGTCAACCGGGCAGGATGGAGACATTGAAGTTTTGCAGCATTCCCCAGAACGCGGTGATGAAGATGGAAATCATGCCCAAGACCTGAACCGTCACACGGTGGAGCGTCAGGCGTTTGTGAAGGGATTCGCCAGTATCTTCTGCCGCCAATATCTTTTGGGCGGTGTTCACGGTCATCAGTGCCACAAGCGACAACGGCATCGCAATCAGAAAAAGCGCCTGACAAAATTCGATGTGATAATAGAACCCCAAAAGCGCCAGCGTCGTCAGGGCAAAGGCCCCCAGGGCCATCAGGATCACGCCCGCCTCGCGGCCGATGTAAAGAATGCGCGTGACGTTGATGCGGATCAAATCTTCCAGATCCTGTTCGGCCTGCCCGCCTTTGCGTCTGGCGCGCAGCACCATGTCGAAAGGAACCCCCAATATCCAGTGCGAGGCGGTGGACCAGGTGACCGCCAGTGCGATCCAGTACCAGAGGTTGGAGAACGACCGAAGATCAATCAGGTCAAAGATGAGTTGCGTCCAGTTCAATTTTCGCTCCTGATCGCCGTCCGGCACCGATGCTATCGACGCCCTGCGACGGATTCCACCCTTGAGATATGCCCAAAAGCGTGTAACCGGTTGAAAGGAACAAGAACAGAGCCGATGCAATGACACCCACAATCGCTGATTTTCCCGCCACACGTTTTCGCCGTCTGCGACGCAGTGCGGCTCTGCGCGATCTGGTTCAGGAAAACCGACTTTCGGTCAAAGGTCTGATCTGGCCGCTTTTCGTCACCGACGTGGCCGGGGCCGATGTGGAAATTCCGTCGATGCCCGGTGTGTCCCGCCTGACGGTTGAGGGCGCGGTCAAGACGGCTGACACCGCGGCGCGGCTGGGCATTCCGGCGATCTGCCTGTTTCCTTACACCGATACGGCGCTGAAAACCCCGAGTTGCGAAGAGGCATGGAACCCTGACAACCTGTCAAACCGTGCCGTTCGGGCGATCAAGGCCGCCGTGCCGGACGTGGCCATCATGACCGACATCGCGCTTGATCCCTATAATTCCAATGGCCATGACGGGCTGGTCAGGGATGGTGTGATCCTCAACGATGAAACGGTCGAGGCACTGGTCAAAATGGCGCTGGCACAGGCCGAGGCGGGGGCCGATATTCTGGGGCCGTCCGACATGATGGACGGACGTATCGGCGCGATGCGGCGGGCTCTCGAATCCGCGGGCCATAAAGACGTGTCGATCCTGTCCTACGCGGCCAAATACGCCAGTTCGTTCTATGGCCCGTTCCGTGACGCTGTGGGGGCGTCGGGGGCGCTGAAGGGCGACAAGAAAACCTATCAGATGAACCCTGCCAACCGGGATGAAGCCTTGCGACTTGTGGCGCGCGATCTTGGCGAAGGCGCTGATAGGGTGATGGTCAAGCCGGGAATGCCCTATCTCGATATCTGCGCTGCGGTGAAATCGCAATTCGGGGCCCCGACCTTCGCCTATCAGGTGTCGGGCGAATACGCGATGATCAAGGGCGCGGTTATGAACGGCTGGATGAAAGAGGATGTCATCCTCGAAAGCCTCATGGCCTTTCGCCGCGCCGGTTGTGATGGTGTGCTGACCTATTTTGCGCCCGATGTGGCGAATATGCTGGCCGGTGATTGAATGCCTTGACCTATTGGCATAGGATCGCGCAATAGCCTGTGGAATACCACAACGTATGATGACATGGGCAATAAATTGCCCTATAGATAGTGCAGGATTGGCCAGATAAGGCCAACATGACCAAAGAGAGCGGAGCAGACACATGACCGGCATTTCCCGTCGCGGATTAATTCTTGCAAGTGGTGCGGCCTTTGGGCTGACCGCCTGCGGCAATGGCATTGGCAGCGCTGGGGCTGCCCAACTGGATGCGCGCGTCGATGCGACGCGCGACTATCTGCGCAACAATTTTCCCGGAGCGGCTGATCTCATGACCAAGGCGGTCGGCATTCTCTATATGCCGCTGGTGACCGAAGCGGGGTTCGTTTTTGGCGGCGCTTACGGTCGTGGTGCGCTGCGGATCAATGATGCCACGGTGGATTACTATTCCTCGACCCAGGCAAGCTGGGGGTTGCAGATCGGCGCACAGCAATATGCCCACGCGCTTTTCTTCATGACCGAGGAAGCATTGGCCGATTTTCGCCGCGCCGATGGCTGGGCGGCGGGGGCCGATCTGGAATATGCGCTGCCCGATGGCGGTCGTTCGGCGGGTGTGGAAACGACCACGACCCTGGCTCCCATCGTGGCCATCGTTTTCGGTCAATCCGGGTTTATCGCCGGGGCCACGCTCAAAGGCACGAAGTACAACCGGGTCATCCCGTAACCTGAGGCATATCATTGTCTTTCGGGTGATTGACGGGCGGCATGACCGCCCGTTGCCGCATGTGCAATCGCCTATCCGGGCGCACGCAGTCGCGCGATCAGGCTCGATGTATCCCAGCGGTTGCCGCCCATCTTCTGGACATCCTTGTAAAACTGATCGACCAGCGCCGTCACCGGCAGGCTGGCACCGTTTTCATTGGCCGTTGCCAGACAGATACCCAGATCCTTGCGCATCCAGTCCACGGCGAACCCATAGTCAAACTTGCCCTCTGCCATGGTTTTGTGGCGATTGACCATTTGCCAGCTTCCCGCGGCACCCTGACTGATAACCTCGACCAGTTGCGCAATGTCGAGCCCGGCCTTTTCGGCGAAATGCAACCCCTCGGCCAGGCCCTGAACCAGACCGGCAATGCAGATCTGGTTGGCCATCTTGGCCAATTGCCCGGCCCCCGACGGCCCCAGTAGGCGGCAGATACGCGCATAGGCGGCGATGACCGGTTCTGCGGCCTTGTATTCCGCCTCTTGCCCACCGCACATGACCGACAAGACACCGTTTTCCGCCCCCGCCTGACCGCCCGAAACCGGCGCATCGACATATCCCAGCCCAAGTTCCATGGCGCGCCCCGACATATCATGCGTCACCGTCGCGGAAACCGTTGTGTGGTCGACAAAAATCGCCCTTTTGGCCATACCGGCAAAGGCACCGCTGCTACCTTCACAGATAGCGCGCAGATCATCGTCGTTACCGACACAGGCCATGACGAAATCGGCCCCCTTGGCCGCTTCGGCCGGGGTTTCCGCCGACGCGCCGCCATGTTGCGCAACCCAGGCTTCTGCCTTTGCCGGGCTACGGTTATAGACCCTCACGTCATGCCCCTTGGAAACCAGATGCCCGGCCATGGGATAGCCCATCACCCCCAGACCCAGAAACGCTACCTTCGCCATGTCCTTCTCCCAATATCATTGCGGTCCAAGCTGTTCTGCCCTAGGTAACCGACCGGTCCCTATCGTCAACCGCTACCTTCATCCGGCCCGATTTCCCTAGCCACAACGCGGCACTTTTGAAACCGACTGATCCAAATGATTAAAGCATTCCGCTGGCTATTGCGCATCTTCATAGGTCTCGCGGCGCTGCTCGTGATTTTGCTGGGGCTTGGCTATTATTTCGCATCGCGGTCGCTGCCCGATTATGACGAGGATTTTACCGTCAGCGGCATAGATGCGCCGGTCGAGATCGTCCGTGACACGGCAGACATCCCCCATATCTTTGCCGCCGATGATGCGGGCGTGTTTTTCGGATTGGGCTTTGCCCATGCCCAGGATCGGCTTTGGCAAATGACGGTGATGCGCCGCACGGCGCAAGGGCGGTTGTCGGAAATATTCGGGGCGCAGACGCTCAAGACCGACGATCTGATGCGGCGGCTGGATATTTATGGGGCTGCGTCCGCGTCTCTGGCCGCGCAGGATGGTGAAACCCTGGCGGCACTCAAGGCCTATGCCGATGGCGTGAATGCCTGGATCGGTCAGGTCAATTCCCAGGCTAAAGGCCGTGGCGCACCCGAGTTCTTTCTTTTTTCGAACGAGATTTCCTATTGGCAACCGGTTGATTCCATAGCGCTTCTGAAGTTGATGGCCTTGAAATCGTCATCCCAGATGACCTCGGAAATACGGCGCGCGCGTCTGTCGTTGCTGTCACAGGACTGGGCCCGCGATCTGATGCCGGATGTCCCCGGCGACGGGGTGGTTGCACTGCCGCCCTTTGCCAGCCTCGTTCCGGGTGTGCGACCTTCCTACGCCGCCCTGTCGCCCGCTGACGCCTTTTCTCCGGTGGCGCAGGCGGAATTTGCCGGGGCATCGAACGCCTGGGCGGCGGCACCTGCCCGGTCGGTTGCCAACGGGTCTCTTATCGCCAATGATCCGCATGTCGATTTCAGCGCGCCGGGGCTTTTCTATCTGGCGCGGCTTGAACTGCATTCCGGCGGTGTCATCGGTGCCAGTATCCCCGGCATTCCCGCCGTTCTTGCCGGGCGCAATGCCGGACTTGGCTGGGCGATTTCCGGGGCCTGGCTGGACGATCAGGATATCTTCATCGAGGAACTGGACCCGGCCGATGGCGAACGCTACCGCACGCCCGAAGGATGGAAGCCCTTTGTCAGCCGCCGTTCCATCATTGACGTGAAAGACAGCGCACCGGTCACCATCACCCTGCGCTGGAGCGAGAATGGCCCGATCCTGCCCGGCAGCCAATTCGATCTGGCCAGTGTCACGCCACCGGATCATGTCGCAGCCCTTGCCTGGACCGGGCTTGACGCCAAAGACCGGTCGATGACCTCGGTGATGAAACTGATGCGGGCGCATTCGGTGCCCGATGGGCTGGCGGCGGGCGAAGATTTCGTGGCCCCTGCCCAAAACGTCACCATGGCCGATCAGACCAGCATCGCCATGGTCATGTTTGGTGCCATGCCCGCCCGCAACCCCGATCAGCGCGGTCAGGGACGCCTGCCATCGCTCGGCTGGCAACCCGAAAATCGCTGGCAGGGCACCCTGCCCTATCCCAACAACCCGCGCTTTGTGAACCCCGCAGGCGGCATTGTCGGCAACACCAACAACAAGACGGTAGATCGCCCGTTTCCGCGCCATGTCTCGTTTGATTGGGGCGATACGCAGCGCGTTCAGCGCTGGACGCAACTGATGCAGGAACGCGAGGTTCACAGCCGCGACAGCTTTATCGCTGTGCAACTGGACACAACCTCGCCTGCGGCGCGGATGATCCTGCCCCTTATCGCCCGCGACCTGTGGTTCACCGGCGAAGCAGCCCCGACCGGCAGCCCCGAGGAACTGCGCCAGCGCGCGCTTGATCTGTTGGCCAAGTGGGATGGCAACATGAACGAACATCTGCCTGAGCCATTGATCTATGCGGCCTGGGTGCGCGCATTGCAAAACCGGCTGATCCGCGATGAGCTGGGGCCTTTGGCCGACAGCTTCACCCATGTGGAGCCGCTGTTCATCGAACGGGTGTACCGCGACATTGATGGGGCGGGCGCGTGGTGCAACGTCATGCAATCCGCTACCGAAGAAACCTGCACCGATATGGCAAGGCTGGCGCTGGATGACGCGCTGTTGATGCTTTCGGAAGAGTTTGGCCGCAACGTGGAAAGTTGGCGCTGGGGGGATGCCCATCAGGCATTGCACGACCACGAGGTATTGGGCCAGATGCCGTTCCTGAAATGGGTTGTGAACATCCACCAATCCACCAGCGGCGGCGACCAGACGCTCAATCGCGGCGTGACTCTGGGCACTGGGCCTGATCCTTTTGTCAATGTGAATGGCGCGGGCTACCGCGGGGTCTATGATCTTGCCGACCCGGACAGCTCGGTCTTCATCATTCCGACCGGCCAGTCCGGCCATCCGCTCAGCCGCCATTATGACGATTTGAGCGAGTTCTGGCGGCGCGGGGAATATGTGCCCATGTCACTTGACCCCGATCTGGCACGGGCGGCGGCCACCGGCATCACTGTGCTTACCCCGCAAGCATCACCTTGAGCAGGGTCCAAAGCCTTGCGACGCGGCGCCTTGCCCTCAGGCGTCCCAGATCATCGGACCTTGCGGAGATGAATGCGATCATGTCCGGACCCCAGGCGATGCGGTATTGGGGGACGCCCGCGCATGAATCCCTGGATCAGACCCGCGACTGGATGGCGCGGACCGTCGCCGCGTCGCAATCCGGCGAATCGGATGAATTCATCATCGAGCGTGCAGGCCAGGTGATCGGCAAGGCCGGCGCCTGGCAAATGCCCGAGATTGGTTTCATCCTCGCGCGACCGTTCTGGGGCCAGGGCTATGCTTTTGAGGCCATGTGTGCCGTCATCGACCATCTTTTTGCCAATCATCCGACCAAACATCTGACCGCTGATGTGGACCCCAGAAATACCGCGTCGCAAAACCTGCTGGGCCGGTTGGGATTTCACGAAACCGGGCGGGCGAAGAACACGCTTTTGTGGGGCGATGAGTGGTGCGATTCTGTCTATTACGCCCTTGATCGGGTGTGTTGGCAGGCGCGTGGGTCAATACCCGGCGGGGCTTCACGGGGATGAGGCGTCCGTTTCTCGAAGCTTGGCAAATGCCGCCTTTTGCCTTTTGGTCCAGGACAGTTTCATCTGGTATCCGTCCGGTCTTGCCGCTTCGGCGGTAATGACACCGGCGTCATGCAGCCAGGCGCGCGCCTTTCCTGCGCTGAAAGGCAGCAGGATTTCAGCCGTGAACCGGTCTTCGTCCAAGACCTGTGAAACACCCTCCAGCAGGTAATCCAACCCCTCGCCCGTATGCGCCGAGGTCGCATATATGCCCGGCGTACGGGCATCGTGAACCTGCAAGGCGGCCCGCGTCGCCACACTCAGCAGGTCGATCTTGTTCCAGACCTCGAACATCGGGACATCATCGGCCACACCGAGATTGTCGAGTATCTCGCCCACATCTTCGGCCTGCTCTTCGGTTTCCGGATGCGATACATCGCGGACATGCAGTATCAGGTCGGCCTCGAGCACTTCTTCAAGGGTGGCGCGAAAGGCCGCGACCAGTTGTGTCGGCAGATCGGAAATGAATCCGACCGTATCGGATAAAATGATCTTGCGCCCGGACGGCAGCGTCACCCCCCGCATCGTCGGGTCAAGCGTGGCAAAAAGCATATCCTTCGCCAAAACATCCGCGCCGGTCAGCCTATTGAAAAGGGTCGATTTTCCGGCATTCGTATACCCGACCAGCGCGACGATGGGAAACGGCACCTTGCGCCGCGCGGCGCGGTGGAGTGCGCGGGTCTTGGCGACCTTGGCAAGCTGACGGCGGATCTTGGCAACCTCATCGTCAATTGCCCGCCGGTCAGATTCGATCTGTGTTTCACCCGGCCCGCCAACAAAGCCCAACCCACCGCGTTGACGTTCAAGGTGCGTCCAGGCCCGCACAAGGCGCGTGCGTTGATAAGAAAGGGCCGCCAGTTCCACCTGCAACACGCCTTCGCGGGTTCGTGCCCGGTCGGCAAAAATCTCCAGGATCAGGCCGGTGCGATCCAGCAGTTTGACCTTCCAGTCCCTTTCCAGATTACGCTGCTGGATCGGGCTGACCGGTCCGTCGACCAGAACCAGATCAACCTCCAGATCGGCAAAACGTTGCTTCATCTCGTCGATCTTTCCAGACCCGAAAAGGCTGCCCGCCTGCGCCTTGGCCATACGGACAACTTCCGAACCGACGACTTCAAGATTTGGCAGCGCCAATGCCAGCGACACGGCCTCGGCCAGCCCATGTTCCGGCAGACGCCGGGTTCGGTCGGATTTCATATCCGGATGCAGGACATAGGCGCGCGTGGGCCGGTCCTTGACGATATGCGTGTCGATCAGTCTTCGCCCTCGTAAAGCGATATGGGTTGGCCCGGCATGATGGTGGAAATCGCATGCTTGTAAACCAACTGGGATTGTCCGTCCCTGCGCAAAAGAACACAGAAATTATCAAACCAGGTGATAACACCCTGCAATTTCACCCCGTTGATCAGAAATATCGTTACCGGAACCTTGGCCTTGCGGACATGGTTCAGAAAGGCATCTTGCAAATTTTGTTTGTCGGCAGCCATTTTGTTATTGCCTTGTTTTTTATCTTGCGCAGTTTTCAGTTCTTGGCGTCACTTCTCGGCGCTGCACCGGAAGCACCCTCTAAGTATGCTGAAGAACTGCGGACTTTCCAGCCCCAAAAAAAGATCGGTTTCGGCTATCATCCAAAGGACACACTCCAGTTTGGCTTCAACCTGATTCAGATTGACGGCAAACCGCTTTATCCGCGCCAAAATTCAGGGTTCAGCAGCGCTATAAACGCCAGCGTTTCCAACCGCCCGACCACCATGGCCAAAGCTACTATGGTGCGCGCCGCACTATCCAGGCTCGCCCAGCTTAGCGGTGTTTCCGCCGCGACCGAGGCCAGGGGGCCGGTTGTCGACAGCGCGGCCACGGCAAAGACGGTAGAGCCTTCAAAGTCCAGCCCGGTCAGGGAAAGGGCCAACATCGTGACCGCGATCGACAGCGCGAAGAGCATGAAAAATATCCAGGCCATCTGCGCGCCCTGCCGTCGCAGCCGTCGTGCCTGAACGCCGGAACCACCGATTGAATTGGGGTGCACAAGGCGCTCAATCTCGCGCTCTCCGTGCCGGTAAAGCGCGTAGACCCGCAATAATTTGACCCCGCCCGCCGTTGTCGCCACGCCGCCGCCGATCACCGCAAGCCCGGCCAGCACCAGACCCGGCGTCGGCAACCCAGACCAATGCTGAACGGCCCCCCAATCGGCAGATTCAAATCCCGTGGTTGTCAGGAAGGACAACACGGTAAAGACCGACCCCCAGAGCGCTCGCAGCGCGGCCGAGGTGTCTTGAATGTCATCCACCTCCAGCGCGCCGATCCAATGGCGTAAGAACAGCAAAAGCGGAACCGAAGCGACAATAAGCACCGCCAGCCGCAGTTCGGGGTCGGCGAGAAAACCATCGCGCGCGGTTCCTGCCAAAGATGGCATCAATCGACGTGACAAGCCGAACACCAAGAACACGAAAATGATGGCCTCGCCACTATGACCAGAAGCTGCCTGACCAAGACCGCCAACGGGCGAAATTCCCGATGTTGCCAGCGTTGACATGGCATGACAGGCGGCCACCAGCGGGGCATCCCCGGCCAGGATCAAGGCTATCCACAAGCCCAGGGTCAATCCCGCGTAGGGTGGAAAAATCCAGCTCGTGTAGCGGGTTAACCGCTCAGATGTATCAATTTTCTGGGTGTTCTGACCACCGATCAACACCCCCTGCCCGACCGGAGAGCCGCTAAGCACCTCGAAACCGCCAAGGTTCATGGGTGCCAGAACCGCCACGGCGGTCACCAGGACAAAAAAACCACCCAGCCAGCCGACAAGGGCCCGCCAAAGATGTACCGAGCCCGGCAATCGGCCAGGCTCAAACAAGGTGGCGCCGGTGGTGGTAAAGGAAGCCACCATTTCCCACCACGCATTGAAATAGCTTGTATCCGGAACCGCTTCGGCCAGCGGAACTGCCAGCATCACCGGCAACAGCACGAAGGCGGCAACCAGTGTCAGCAAATGGTTGCGGGCGATATGCCCCGGACGGTTTGCGGCCGTGGCAATACCGATCAGCACAGTGAAAATCAAAAACAGCGTGCCGGAATAGAAAAAGACCTGTGCCACGGCATATTGGCGTTCTGTCAGCGCATGGCCCGCGGGCACATACATGGCCAGCGACCCGATCCCCATGAGGATCACGATGAACGGAAGGTCCAGAATGCGGCGCAGCATCGCTTAGAAAAAGTCGATCGAGACCTGCAACAGCCTCTCGACTTCGGGCACATCGCCGGCCATGCAGAACAACACGATCACATCGTCTTCTTCGATCTTGGTGTCTCCGGTTGGCTTCACAACCTTGTCGCCCTTCATCACCGCCCCCATCAAGACACCCTCGGGGAATTCGATGTCACGCACCATGCGTCCGGCAATCGGCGATGTGGACAGAACCTGCGCTTCGATCACCTCGGCTTCGGCATCGCCAATGGAATAGATCGCCCGCACCCGGCCATGGCGGATATGGCGCAGGATCGACGAAACGGTTGTCGCGCGCGGGTTGATATAGGCATCAATGTCCAAAGCCCCCATCAGGGGCACCAGTGTCGGGTCATTGATCAATGCGATAGCCAGCGCGCACCCGGCCTGTTTGGCCCGCACAGCAGCCAGAATGTTGGTCTTGTCATCGTCGGTAACCGCGAGAACGGCATCCGCCCGGTCGATATTGGCCTCGGCCAGCAATTCCATGCTCATGCCATCGCCATGCAACACGATGGTGCGTTGCAGCGAATCTGCCGCGCGTTCGGCGAAGGGGCGGCTTTTTTCGATGATCTTGGCGCGAATGCGGTCGGTACGTTTTTCCAGCGCCGTGGCCACCGCCAATCCGACATTGCCGCCACCGATGATGACAATGCGTTCCTGTTTCTTGGTGGCCTTGCCAAAGATGTCGAGCGTTCGGTTGACGTCTTCGACATGCGAGAAAACGTAAATCTGGTCATTGGCGAAAAGCTGATCACCGGGCTCGGGCGCGAAAAGCCGGCCTTCGCGACGTACGCCGACGACAATGGCGCGCAAGGTTGAAAAGAGATCGGTCAATTGTCTCAGGGGGGTGTTCAGAACCGGGCAATCTTCATCCAGAGCCACGCCAAGTAATTGCACCCGACCGCCCATGAAGCTTTCTGTATCGAAGGTCGATGGCGCGGCAAGGCGTTGAAGTGCGGCCTCGGCCACCTCTTTTTCAGGACTGATGACCACGTCGATGGGCAAGTGGTCGCGGCGGTACAGATCGGAATAGATCGCGTCCAGATAGGATTGCGCGCGTAGCCGTGCAATCTTGCGGGTGATGCCAAAAACCGAATGAGCGACCTGGCAGGTCACCATGTTGACTTCGTCGGAATGGGTGGCGGCAATGATCATGTCGGCGTCGCGCGCCCCGGCGCGTTCAAGAATATCGGGGTAAGAGGCGAACCCTGCCACACCCTGCACATCAAGCGCCTCGGTCGCGCGGCGGACCAGATCGGCATTGCTGTCAACAACGGTGACATCGTTGTTTTCACCCGAAAGATGGCGCGCAATCTGCCAGCCAACCTGACCCGCGCCGCAGATGATGACCTTCATGTCGCTTTCTCCTGCCTGCGGCTGGGGTCTTGATAGGCCTGCGCCTTTGCCTGGTCAACGGGTGCCAACGCCATCCCCGTGACCGTGTCCCTGCGCCAATCAGGCTTCTTCTTCCTCCAGATGGGCGATTCTGGTGCCGGATTTTGACGTGGTGACGACCCCCAGAGATTTGAGCTTCCGGTGCAGAGCAGACCGTTCCATGCCGACAAATGTGGCGGTGCGGCTGATATTGCCGCCAAAGCGATTGATCTGGGTCAAAAGATACTCGCGCTCGAACAGTTCGCGCGCCTCACGGAGCGGCAGCGTCGCCAGACCACCTGAAAGAACGATCCGACCTTCTTCATTGGTGGTGTCATTTTGCCCCGGCAATTCACGGGCTTCTATCGCCCCGCTATGCTCGCCCAATATCAGCACGCGTTCGATGATGTTGCGCAACTGTCGGATGTTGCCGGGCCATGACATGGTTTGCATCAGCGCCTCGGCTTCGTCGGAAATGGTGCGCAACGGCAGCCCCTGGCTCTTGTTGAACTCTTCAATGAAATGGCGCGACAGTTCCGGGATATCTTCGCGGCGTTCCTCCAGCGACGGCACGGCGATGGGGACGACATTGAGCCGGTCGTACAGCTCTTGGCGAAAGTGACCGGCCGAAATTTCGGCGGGCAAATCGCGCGTGGTTGACGAAATGACCCGCAGGTCCACCCGAACCTTGTCGTTGCCGCCGACACGGGCAAATTGCTGTTCGGTCAGAACCCGCAGAATTTTTGACTGCGTTCCAATCGGCATATCGGCAACTTCGTCGAAATAGACAACACCGCCATGTGCCTGTTCCAGCAGACCTTTTTCGATACCCCGTTCGGATGTTTCCCGTCCGAACAATACCTCCTCCATTCTGTCAGGTTCGACCGAGGCAGAAGATACCGTCACGAACGGGCCGTTGGCGCGATTGGAATTGACGTGGATATAGCGTGCCGCCACTTCCTTGCCCGACCCCGGATGCCCGGTCAGCATCACCCGCCCGTTCGATTTGGTGACCTTGTCAAGCTGCCCTTTCAAAATCCGAAACGCGGGCGAACTTCCCATCATGTCGGAAGATGTCACGTCGCGGCGGCGCAGGCTGGCGTTTTCTCGGCGCAATCTTGATGTTTCCATCGCGCGCGAGATGACAACGGTAAGCTGATCAATATTGAACGGCTTTTCGATGAAATCATAGGCGCCTTGCTTGATGGCGGCGACCGCGATTTCGATGTTGCCATGCCCGGATATGATGATGATCGGCACATCGGGGTTGTCGCGCTTGACCGTCTTGAGAATGTCGATCCCGTCCATGCGGCTGTCTTTCAGCCAGATGTCGAGGATCATCAGCGCCGGCTGCTCGGCATTTATCTCGGCCATGCAGTCATCGGAATTGGCTGCCAGCCGGGTGGTAAACCCTTCGTCCTTCAGAATGTCTGAAATCAGTTCCCGAATATCTCTTTCATCGTCAACAATCAGAATATCGCTCACTTTTCACCTCCGGCCATTTGTTCACCGCTTTCCTTTTGCCCGCGGGCATTGCGCGCCCTTGGCAATCGTATTTCGGCCATTGCCCCTTTATGGGCGCATCCTTCAAACAGTTCTGCATCGCGCAAAACCAAAGTGCCCCCATGTTCCTCGATAATTTTCTTGACGATCGACAGCCCCAGCCCGGTGCCTTTTTCCCTGGTGGTCACATAGGGCTCGAAAAGCCGCGACCGGTCTTCAGGCAGGCCGATGCCGTTGTCCGAAATCCTGATTGTCACCTGGTCGGGATCAACCGACATCGCCACGCGGACCTGCGGTGCATATTCATCAGGCGTACCTTTTTCCATCAGGGATTCAATGGCTTCGCCGGCGTTCTTGATAAGGTTTGTGACCGCCTGCGAAATCATCGTCGCGTCAAGTTCGACAGTGACTGCATCTTCGGGCAGATCGGCCTGCAAACTGGCACCGTGCAAGGCGTCTTGTTGCAAGGTAACCGCGTCACGCATGAGCTTGGTCAGGTCGTGATTGCGCCGGTCCGGTTCCGGCATTCGCGCGAATTTGGAGAACTCATCAACGATGCGGCGCAGATCCCCGGTCTGACGCACGATCACGTCCGTCATCTGCCCAAGCGATTCTGCTTCATCGCCAACCAGTCCGATGAATTTACGGCGGATACGTTCTGCGGATAGCTGAATCGGGGTCAGCGGGTTTTTGATCTCATGGGCGATGCGCCGGGCGACATCGCCCCAGGCGGCCATGCGTTGGGCCGATACCAGAT
>JBATDH010000343.1:0-19410 GCA_049663365.1 Albidovulum sp.
ACCTTGTCGAGCGCGCTATAGGCGGCGATCCATTCGCAAAGCCAGTAATCCAGCCCCATCGGGTCGCCCATAGGGGCCTTGCCGAACAGGAAGGGGCGGTGGGTGGCCCCGAATTCGTGATGGCCCAGCCATTCCATATATTGCCGGGTAAACGGGTCACTGTCCAAAAACCGCTGATGTTGCGCCAACAGGCTGGCGGCATGGGCAAGCGGGTCGCGCAGCGGCACCAGAAACACCGCCTCGGGCATCGCCCTGGCCAGCGTTCCGACCCGCAGGATATTGTTGTTGTTCTTTGACACATAGCGGGTCTTGCCGGTCTTGCGCAGCACCAGCCGGATCAGGTCGCGGTAGGCATCCACCAATTCCTCGTGCGGCTGATGCGGGATCAGCCCGTCGGCGCGGATATAGCTCTTGCTGTCGAAAATGCGCCAGAACACCTCATCGAGCGCCTCGGGGCTTTGGAAATCAACCTCGATCCCGTCGCCGTGGGCGCGCTCGGCCTTTACCCCGGCTGTCTGCCCCTTGCGGCTGATCCGCGCCCAGAGATTGGGGGCCAGAACGAAGGGCATATCGGCATAGGTCAGCGAACCGAATGCGCCGGTGCGGTGGATTTCGCGCATGAGAATCGTCGTGCCCGCCCGCGCGAGGCCGGTAACAAACACATGCCGCCCGGTATCTTCCGGGGCGGATTTGAGGAACATGCCGCGTTCCATGTCATGCATCATTTCGGCCACCGCCGGGGATCCCAGCGCCATCCGGTGCAGCATTTTATCAAGTGCCGAATAGTCAGCCACGCGTCACCCTGAGCCGCAGCCAGATATAGGCGATGGAAAACACGCACAGGACCACAATCACCAATGGTCGCAGCAGTTCCGCCACCCAGGCCTCAAATCCACCCGGAAAGACCAGCCCCAGCAAGGCGACCGGCGCCAGCGCCAGACAGAGCATGGCGAAAAACAGGATCGACCCTTTGCCGATTACCCAGGAATAGGCGGGCAAGACCCGTTCCTTCCAATGATCCGATATCCGCTTGCTACGCAGAACCTGCCCGGATTTTCGCGCCGTTTCGGTGACTGTCTTGATGCGGTCGATCAAGGGCAGGCGCAAGAACGCCTCGCTGGCCAGCACGGCGGCGGCCAGGACAAAGACCCACAGGATCATTCTATTCGGCCGGTTTTCCGGTGGATGCTGACTTTGCCGTCTTGCCCTTGCGGCCCTTGAACAAGCGCTTGATCGGGTAGTAAAGCACCGCGAAAATTGCCAGAAAGACCGACCCGATAACGCCAACCACGGCGGCAAGCGCCCCTGCACCAACACCGGGGCCGATATAGGCCAGCGCCGCCGTCGGCATGGCCGACAGGAGCAATCCCAGGAAAACAAACTTTTTAAAATGATCTGACATCGGTTTCACCTTTGTTTCACCCTCACTGATCGCATCTTGCCCCGCCCTGTCAACTTACATGGTTTGGCCTTGGCGGTAAACAAGCCGTCTGATGAACGATCGAGGCATTGTGCCGCCATTTGATCCGCTTCGGAAAATATCCACGGCTTGGTCGCATGACAGGGCCAAATACGCGTTGCTATTTTTGCTTGCTGAACGCGGGTTGTTTCGGCTTGATCTCGCTGCCGTCGCTGTGTCTGCCATGGGCCACGATCTCTTCGACAACAAACAGGGGGCGCGACTTGGCCTCCAGATAGATGCGCCCAACGTATTCACCGATCACCCCCAGCACCAGAAGCTGCCCGGAGCCGAGGATCAGCACCACGGTCATCAAGGTCGTCCAGCCCTGAATGGCGATACCGCTGAAATAGCTGTAGGCTGTCCAGACAAACAGGATCAGGCCGAACATCGCGCAGATCAGCGACAGGAAAATCGAAAACCGCAGTGGCGCTATCGAAAACCCGGAAATTGCATCAAAGGCAAACCGCACCATTTTCGAGAAGGTGTATTTGGTTTCACCGGCAAAGCGCGGGTCGCGGTCATATTCGATCGGAACCTGGGTGAACCCGATCCAACTGACCATGCCGCGAATGAACCGGCTGTGTTCGGGCATCGAATTCAGCACATTCAACGCACGGCGGGACAACAGCCTGAAATCGCCGGTATCCGTTGGAATGCTGATGTCTGAAAGGCGGTCGAGCAGCCGGTAGAACAGATGCGCCGAGATGTTCTTGAAAACTGTCTCGCCCGCGCGTTTCGCGCGTTTGCCGTAAACCACATCGGCACCTTCATCCATCTTTTCCAACATGCGCGGCAAAAGCTCTGGGGGGTCTTGCAGATCGGCATCCAAAATCAGGATGCGCTCACCGCAACATGTCTTGAGCCCGGCGGAAAGGGCCAGTTGGTGCCCGTGGTTGCGCGACAGGAAAACCCCGACAACCGACATGTCTTGTTCGGCAAATTCCCGGATCAGTTGACGCGTCCGATCCTTGGAACCGTCATCCACCAGCACGATCTCGAAACTGTCCGGGGCCACGCCTTCACAGACCGCGCGAACCCGTCGGTGCAATTCCTTCAGCGAACCTTCTTCATTATAGCAGGGGATCACCACCGACAGGGCAACCGGAGGCCTTTCCGGTCCGGGGGCAGGATCACTATGCCACATTGCTTGACTCCCGACTTGGCCACTGGTTCAACGATATAGACCCGTTGAATACAAACGTATATTGCACTTTTGGCGGCGGGCAAAGCAAGGATTGGACGCAAAGCATGAGAAGTATCGTGGCCTTCGGCGTGACCGGCGGGATAACGACCGTCATGCACGTGCTCGTTGGCCTTTTCGCCCATCACATTATCGGGTTTTCGCCGTTCAATGCCAATCTTCTGGGCTTCTCCGTCGGGTTTTTTATCTCTTATTATGGCCACCGGACGTTCACTTTCCGCTCGGTAGGGAAAATGTCCCGCTCGATGCCGCGCTTTTTTGTGATCGCAACAACAAACCTGGTGTTGAATCAGGCCATTGTCTACATCGTCGTCAATGTGATGGGTCGCCCCTATTGGTTGGCATTGGCGATCATGGTGACTATTGTGCCGACATTCACTTATGTGATGGGCCGGATGTGGGCCTTCAACGATGGCAAGTTTTAGGGCGGATTGTTGCCCAAAAAGCGACAACCGGACCGGCGCGGCAATTCGGCGCGATTTCGCCTGTCATGGCCAGGAAATCAACGGCATGATTCATTCTGATCGGCTTTCGTACTATGCTGATCTGGATGAGGCCATGTGACCGAGTAAGGCTGAATGACTGGAACCATGTTCATAACGGGGGCGGCGGGTCTGGTCGGAACCGCCTTGCTCAAACGCCTAAGACCTTCGGGAACGCGGCTGAAACTGCTTCTCAGGACTTCCGGCTTGAAAGTGCCCAAGACAGCGCTGGATCAGGTCATCTGGGGCAATATCGACGACCCGAGTAGCTATGGCGCCAAGCTGAAGGGCGTCGACACGGTCATCCATTTGGCGGCAACAACAGGAAAGGCCGCGCCGAAAGAGTTTCAGCATATCAATGTCGACGGTACGGCAGAACTGCTTGAGGCGAGCAAAAAGGCCGGGGTAAAAAACTTCCTCTATGTCGGCTCGATCGCGTCGGGGTATGCGGATACCCGCTATTATGCTTATGCCGAGTCAAAGCGGCAGGCCGAGAAACTGGTCGCGGAATCGGGCCTGCGCTATGCGATCCTTCGGCCCACGTTGATCCTGGGGCACGAATCTTCGATCTGGAAAACGCTGACCAAAATCGCGACCCTGCCCATCGTGCCGCTGTTTGGCGGCGGCAAGGTGATGGTGCAACCGGTCGATGTCGAGGATGTGGCGCGCGCCCTGGCCACCATCGTTGAGCGGGACTGGTTCGACGGCGAGGTGTTTGAATTCGGGGGCAAGGACGCCCTGACAATGCGCGCGTTTCTGGACCTCGTGCATCGTTCCTGCGCAGGCGGATCGGCACGGTTTTTGCCATTGCCTCTCAAACCCATCCAGCATCTGCTGGCGCTGATCGAACCCGTGGCCCGCAAGTATCTGCCCGCGACGGCCGGTCAGCTTTGCCTTTTCGCCAATTCCTCTGCCTCGGGCAGAAACCGGCTTTGGGATGCGCTGGAACCCGACATGCCCACGACGGCCGATCTGGTTGCCAGGCTCAGCGAAGCGCGCCCCCCGGCAAAGCCGACACCGGCACCGCACCAACCGATGCCGGACGACGTTCTGACATCCGAGGCACGGGTTTTTACCGCCTATCTCTGTGGCGATGACATAACGGCGGACATATCCGATCACTATCTCAAGGCAACCAGGACACTGGCGATCGACCATCAGCCCGCCGACCGGTTCGACCGGATGACCCTGGCCTTTGCCCGGCGCGGCGTGGGCTTTGCCTGGCTCGCCGACAGCTATGCCGCGCTTTTCAACCGGGGTGGAATGTTGCGGCGACGGTTGGCTCTTTTGATGAGCATACTGGAAAATGCGCCGACCAGTCATCGCCATTTCGAACAATCCCCCTCACAGGGCCCGGTTGCCGCGGTATTGAAACTTGGCCTGAATGGTGTCACCGAAGCCGCCGTACTTGTCGTGGCCACGGCGATCTTCATGCCCGCCCGCATCCTGCTTGCCCTATCGGCGCCCTTCAGCAAATGAAGCTGGTGGTGGTTGGTTCCGGGCCAAGCGGTCTGCACTTTGCGCAAACCGCGCTGGAACGCGGGCAGGCGGTCACATTGATTGATCTGGGCAATTCGGGACCGTGCCCGCCGCTCAAGACTAGTGCCTATGCCGCGCTGAAATCAACCTTGCCGGATCCGGTTTCCTATTTTCTGGGGGAGAGTTACGACGGGGCGGAAATTCCCGCAGCCCCAGGTATGCCGCCCAGCGCCTATTACAAAATGCCCCCTTCAAAGGCGCATGTGTTCGCCCGGCCATCGCAGTTTTCGCTGAAAGAGGACGGGTTGCATCCGCTGATCTCGTTCGCGGCAGGGGGGTTGGCTGAATGCTGGACGGCCGGGGCCTATACGTTCGACGATGACGATCTGGCCGAATACCCGTTCGGGCATGCCGAACTTGCCCCCTATTACGCCCGTGTTGCAGAGCGCATCGGCGTGGCCGGACGCGCCGATGACCTGTCAGGTTTCTTGCCGGTGCACGAACAACTGGCCGAACCGATTGCGCTCAACGATGCCTCGGCGGCCTTGCTGGCGAAATATGAGCGTAAGCGTCACCGTCTGCATTCCCGCCACAAGGTTCGGCTGGGCCGGTCACGGCAAGCGGCACTGTCGGTCGCATTGGGCACACGCGAAGGCTGCACACGCTGCGGACGTTGCCTTTGGGGTTGCCCGAACGGCGCGCTTTACACGCCCGCCCAGACCCTGGCCGATTGCCTTGGCAATCCGCTGTTTACCTATGTTCCGGGTCGCTATGTCAGCCATTTTGAATTGGCCGACGACCAGCAGATCGCCGCGGTCGTGTCCTACCCGGCGGCGGGCGGGGCCGCTGAACGGCAGGGCGCGGACAGCTTCGTGCTGGCCTGCGGCACACTGAATTCTTCGGCCATCCATCTGCGGACCATCTGGCACGCGCGCGGCGAGACCCCGCGCCTTGGCGGGTTGATGGACAATCGTCAGGTTCTGGCACCCTTCTACAATCCCGGCATGTTGGGGCGCGCCCATAACCCCGCCTCTTACCAGTATCATCAACTGGCGGTGGGCCTGCCGGCGGATTGTCAGTGCCATTACGTGCATGGCCAGATCACCATGTTCACCAATGGCGCGGTGCATCCGGTGATTCAACAATTGCCACTGGGTTTGCGGACATCCCGGCAGGTCTTTGCCGCGTTGCGTTCGGGTCTTGGCGTGCTCAACCTGAATTTCCACGACACGCGGCGCGAAGGGAATTACGTCACGCTCGACTCGGATGAGACCGACGCCACCGGCGCGCCGGTGCTTAAACTCCATTACCGCCCGACCGAGGATGAGCCAGAAAGGATCGCCAGCGCAATGACCGCGATGCGGCGGTTCTTTCGCGATCTCGGCACGCCGCTGATACCCGGTATGGCCCGCATCCGGCCCATGGGCGCGGGGGTGCATTATGCCGGGACGCTGCCGATGTCGGCGACCGCGCAGGCAAATGCCGTCAACGCCTTTGGCCAGTCCTATGACCATCCGAACCTTTGGGTCGTGGACGGCGCGGCACTGCCAGCCTTGCCCGCAAAGAACCTGACATTCACGCTGATGACACTCGCCACAAGGGCGGCATCAAAGATGTTCTAGGGCGTGTCGCGTTCAATCGCATTCACCTGTCAAACGCAACACGCTTTGGCCCGCCGGTCATGCAGCTTTGCATCGGCGGCTCAGCGGTCCGGCAAGGGTCCGAGCGAACGGCCCGCAGTGTCTTCGGACCAAACATCGCCGACACCGATTTCATAGTCGCGAACCGACAGAACCTTTTCGATATCGTTGTCCAGATTGGCACCGCGATAGCAATCGCCGTTCAATTCGAAATAGATCATGCCCAGCTTGAAAATCACGCGAACCTTCTCGCCTGTGCTGTCAAGCAGCCAGACATAAAGCCGCTGGTGGGGGTCCGGCTCTTGCTTGCAGCCGGGGAAAAGCTGAACGACATTGGTGCCGTTGACGCAAAGCGTGGTATTGTCATGTTCGGACAGGACAAGGCAATTGCTGCGCGGCTGAAGTTCCTTGAACGCCGCAAGACAGACATAGGCCGCGCCCTTGAACATGAAGACCGACCCATCTGCGGGAAAGGCGGGGCAGGCCTGGGGGCTCAGGGATATCGACTCTGCCCGCCAGGGCAGGTTGAACATTTCCTTGAATATTGCGTGCTCATCGTTGTTTTCGTGGAAAACCGTGCGCCCGATTGATCCGCCCCAGGACAGGTCGTCATATTGAAGGCCACCGACAAGCCGGATACGCCCGCCATCGTAACCGGGCAGAGCGGTGGCCCGCGCATGGATGGACCGCGCCAGTTCGGTATCGCGATGGTCGACAGCGGCCAGATCGCTCCACATCTGGCTGGCGGCCACCAACAGGACGATGCAGACGCCCGCAAAGGCAACTTTGCACGCGACGATGTAACCCAAGAAAATCGAAACACCACGGCCTAAGGTTGCCAACAGGTTGAGATTGGCCAGAAGCGCGGTTGCGATGAAGATACCGGCATAGGCCACCGCGCGTGGCGGCAAGAAGGTTTCTTTGTAGGTAAACCAGAAGATGTAGGGCGTGATGACCAAGATCAGCGTCGTTCCCAGAACCACCGACACTGCCCGCCACAAACGGTCGCCAAATTGAACCGGCCCGTCGGGACCAAACGCCAGAACCGCGTTCAATGCCATGGTGCAAAATGCCAATACCGGCACTGTCGACAAGACCAGCTTCAGCTTGAGCGGAATATAGAGCAGGCCACCGGTATAGAAACTGCGGATCATGGCGGGCAGGTCGGCAAGCTTGGCGCGCAATTCATCCGCATCGGGCTTGTCGAAACGGGTCAGGCTGCCGTCGCGCCCGGAAAGGGCAATGAACGTATCAAGCGAGAAAACATAAAAGGCATAAGCCCCCACCGCGACCAGAAGGCAGATGCCCAGAATGACGATCGTCCCACGCAACGACCTTGCCCTGGGGCTGATCATCCCTAGCAGCGGGATGATAAAGCCGACAATCGCATAAGGCTGATAAATTGCCAGTGCCAGCGACACCAGAATGACGGCAAACGCCATAAGGCCAAGCCGTTTGCCCAGACCCGCTTCGTCGAACCTGTCTACCAGCAGATGAACCGACACAACCGACAGCAAGATCGCCAGTTGAAACGCGAACAGATGGCTGTTGAAGTGCAGAATATCGCCCATATAGAGGTGATTGGTCGAAAAGACGAAAATCAACACCGTGGCAAGCGGCGCGGTGTTCTTGTCCGAGACATGTTTCGCCAGAATATGACTGGTGGCGAACATGCACCCGAAGGCCAGTACGATCTGCAACGGCAAGAGCGGCCTTTCGCCCAGAACAAAACGGTAGATCACATCCATGAACCACCGGCCCTCAAGCTCGGCCCATTTGCTTGGCACACCGGCAAGATCGCGCCAGTCATCCGAATTGTTGCCCGCCAGCAAGACGCCCGATGCCGTGACCATCAGATAGACGATCAGGCACAGGATCAGCGCCTGGGCA
Source organism: Albidovulum sp. (assembly GCA_049663365.1). GTDB lineage: Bacteria > Pseudomonadota > Alphaproteobacteria > Rhodobacterales > Rhodobacteraceae > Albidovulum. Next base: position 8,155 of record JBATDH010000343.1, read on the forward strand.
AAGCCGAAATTCCGCATGAACGCGAATGAGCCGGGGGCTGATTTATCCATCTTCACAATCATTCTAGTTACCCGGCGACCCAGACGTATCGCAATGCGGCAGCTTGGTGAAAAAATCCAGCGGCAGAAGTTCGGCATGAGTCAGAAAGCTGTTATACCCCGCGTCGAGGATATTGTCGTATTCGCGCACCGGCGCACCGGCGGCACTGATTTCCAGAACCCGCCCCTGTTTGGGCACAGAAATCAGCCAATTGCCGTTTGGCAGCTTCTGGTGGGTTCCCATGATCCAGGAAAAATAGGCCGGGCTGGCAGCGTCCAGCACGTAAGACGTCTGGCCGGTTTTGGGGTCGACCCGGAACAGGGTTGACCGGTTTCGATCCGGGTTATTGGAATAGACCGTAATCGTCCCGTCGGGCTGAAAATCGGGGTCATGCTGCATGAGCCACGGTCCCTGCTGCGACCAAAGCAGCTTGTGCGTTGTTCGGGAAATGACCGCAATGGTATCCAGATTGCGCAGGCTGACAAGCAGGTCGCCCGCCGAAAATTGCGGGAACGCTGCGGCCATTACGGCGGGCAACGGCTCTACATCATTGGGATGGAACATATCCTTCAGGGTATCTGGCGGGGCATCCTTGTCGAAAACGAACCCCGGCGGAATGGTCAATCGCATTGCGGCATTCGGGTCGTTGGCGAACACGTCGTCAATCAGGCTGATGCTGTCGGTAATCTCACCGGTTTCGTTGTCGATCCGGACCATATCCTGATCCTGCGATCCGTCCCATCCGGTCGCCTGCCACACCCAGAACCCATCGCCGTCGCGTTCAATCAGGTGGTGGTAAGTCTTGTCGGTCCGGGCCCAGATCGGATGCCCGCAGGCATCCAGCCGCGCCACCGCATGGCCATCGTCGAAATCCACCAGAAGCGATCCGTCGGGCAGCGGCTTGGCGGCATGGACGAATTCGGTCGGCGACCCGCCCGCGACGATTTCCGAATAGTCGATCGGCCAGCTATGCACCACCGCGCCAGACGCATCCAACAGTTCCGAGACAAAGCGCTGATCGTCGGGATGAAACCGGTTGATGGTCAGATAGCCGGGGGCCACGGTAGCGGTATCGAACACCTTATAGGGTTCCTTCGGCCAGGCCCGGTCGCGTCGGGTATAGGTGTTTTCGCGCAAGACCCGGCCCGTGGCCCGGTAGGATTGCCAGATCGTGCGCGCCGTGGTCACGGTCTGCCATGGTGCCCATTCCTTGAACGAGGCCCACATGCCCAGGTAAAATGTCCCCAAGAGGGCCAAAAAGACGGCGGCAAAAAGCGAAATGCGTTGCGGTGTCATTTAAAATCTGTCCTTCGCCTTGCAGGCCACGGCCTTAAGCCGCTGGTCATGTCACTGGTTATCAGCACAATTTGCCTGCGCAATCTGTTTCAGGGCCGCGTCGCCTTCGGCCTGATCGACATAGCGACCCCAGCCGATCTGGTAGACATTGCCATCCGCGCGCCGGTTGATGAACTGCGCCAGTTTGCGTCCCTCGGGAGAGAATACCAGAACGCGGCCTGAATTATGATCCTCGACGATATAGGCGCCGCCGGGCAGAAATGTGTAAAGACCTTCGGACCGCGCCTCGACGCTTTCGCGGGCCAGAACGTCGGCATAGGGATGGCTGACGCGATCGGTGGCAAAATCATAGACGGCGATGTCGGAACTTCCATTGACCCTGCCACCAATGCCCCGGTTGGAGGCGTTGTTGTTGAACACTGCAATCCGGTGATCATCAAGAATATCGACGTCATGCTGGCCCATCCACGGACCCTGCCGGTGCCAGATGATTTCATCGGTCGATGGCCGGTAGAGCATCACGGTCGAGATATGGCGGAAGCTGAGAAACAGATCCCCCGCCTGCCAGTAAGGCCCGTCCTCCAGCACCGGCTGGATATCGTTCAGATGCATGGGATCAAACCGGTACTGATTGTCGGGCGAGAAGATCAGCGGCTCCAATCCGTGGCGGATCAGCATGTCGCCCATCGAAATCTCAGTCAGAATCTTGCCCTCTGCGGTGATGTGAACCAGGCTGTCATCGCGGAACTCCAACACCACGCGCGCAACCGGTGACGGCGCTATCAATGCCGGAATCCAGAAGCCGCCACGGCCATCGGGTTCGGTCGAATGGTGGAACATCACCTCATCACGCATCCAGATCGGCTGGGCGCAGGCGTCAATCCGGATCAGGGGCGATGTGGTTTCCTTGATCAGCAACCCCCCATCGGCCATCAGATAGGGGTGAAACTGCCTGAACCGCGCCGATGTCCAGTTTTCAAATGTCGTCGCGTGGGTCGTGCGTTGGGCCCCGGCAAGCAGGGCGCTCATGTCGGGGCGCCATTGATAGACCGGGCTGGCATCGTTCAACGTCACCATCTCGATCACCGATGAACCGATGGCCGGGTCGAAATAGCTGTAGATCAGATAGCCGGGCAACCCGGTCGGCTTGCCATCGGTCAGTGACCAACCCGCCTCGCCCTCAAAACGCCCGTAAAGGCGCAATTGCATATCCTGTCCCGATTTGGCCAGTTTTTCGAGCGTGATGGGGATTTCCGCAATCGCCAGGGCCGCCGGACCAATCTGACCGAACTGATGCCGCCCGCGTTCCACGTTGAGGACAACACCGGCAAACAGGACCGTGCCCAATATCCCGACAAGCACCAGAAACAGCACTAGCCAAACTTCGATTTTCGCGAATAGAATCCGGCGCATACAGGGTAGTAATCCAGAACTAGGGCAGATCAGGGCGTAGCATTTCGCGGCAGCGCTGGCAAATTCCTTTGCGGCAATCTGTTGTTTTCAGCCCGGCAACAAGATCATTCGCCCCCGAACAGAAACAATCATGCACCGCGACGTCATCATCTACCTCCGCAGATGACAAAAGCCCCATGCCGGATCAATCCCGGCGAAAGCTGACGATCAAAGCCTGGTCGTCGACATGATCCCCTTCGGCACTGTTGCCATAGATCGCAACCGACTCGGTTTTGAGTTGGGATATCTGCGGTGCCAGTTCTTGCAGTTTCGAGGCAAACCCAGCGGCGTCATAGACGCCTGAATGAACCGAAAGCACAAAAAGCGCACCCGGCATCGCCACGCGCAGCAGTTCGTCCAGCGCATCAGGGCCGACATGGCCGTGGGTAAAGGTGCCCGAACTGACAAAACCACGGTAGGTCTGATCCGCCATCGGCAGGGTCTTGGTCAGATCGGCGAGGATGGTTTGGCGATAAACCCCCTTGGCCGCCGCCACTTGCAACATCTCGGTCGAGATATCCACACCATCGACCGGCCCGATCCCCAAATCGGCCAGTCTTTCGGCCACCAACCCCGTGCCCGCGCCAATATCCAACACTGGCCCTTCACCGGAGGTGCCAAATACCGACGCGATTCTGGCGGGCATCTGGTAATCCATCCGCGCCGCGAAATCGCTGTCATAGGTGGTGGCCCAGGCGCGGTAGAGCCGCAGCGAATCCTCTGGCGTCTTCAGGCTGTAGGCGGCGTCGAGATCGGGTGATTTTTGGGCCATGGGGAATGGAAGACCGATTGCCCAGAACAGTCAAGGCCGTTCACCGGTCACTGTGTCCTGCAATCGCGCTTGCACCCACAGGCCCGGCACCGGATAATTCCGGCAATGACCCACACGCTTTTTTCTTTCGGACACGGCTATAGCGCGCAGGCCCTTACCCGGCTGCTGCAACCGATGGGCTGGACGGTCATCGGCACCACCCGAACCGCCGAAAGCGCGGCGATGCTGACAGCGCAGGGCATTGAGGCGATGGTCTGGCCCGGAGCGCCCCTGGCCGACGCGCTGGCGCGCGCCAGCCATGTGCTGATCTCGGTCGCCCCCGATGATGCGGGTGACAAGGTGCTTGCAGCCCATGCCGCTGACATTGCCGCCGCCGCGCCGCATCTGCAATGGCTGGGCTATCTGTCCACCACCGGGGTTTACGGCGACCATCAGGGCGGCTGGGTCGATGAGGATACAGCTCTGGCACCGACAACCCGGCGCGGGCGCGTCCGCGTTTTGGCGGAACGGCAATGGCAGGATATGGCGCGCAAACACGGTCTGCCGGTCCATATCTTTCGCCTTGCGGGTATTTACGGGCCGGGGCGTGGCCCGTTCAGCAAGGTCCGCAATGGCACGGCAAAGCGGATTATCAAGCAGGGTCAGTATTTCAGCCGTATCCATGTCGATGACATCGCGCGGGTTCTGGCCGCCTCTATTGCCCGACCGCAACCGGGGGCCATCTACAACGTCGCGGATGATGACCCGGCCCCGCCCGAGGACGTTCTGACCGAGGCGGCGCGATTGCTCAATCTGCCGTTGCCACAGGAAATCGCCTTTGAAGATGCCGAAATGACCCCGCTGGCGCGGAGCTTTTATGCCGAATCCAAACGGGTCCGGAATGAGCGGCTGAAAACCGATCTGGGCATAGACCTGCGATACCCGGATTATCGCGCCGGTTTGCGCGCCCTGCTGAGCGCATCGCAAGAAGACTGAATTCAGTTAAGCGCGGTGCCCAGCAATAGCAGTGTCAGGACAATTCCGGCCCAGTTGTCATTGGCCGACGATGCCGCCGCTTCCATCACCACCGGGTCCATCACCGGTTCCATTCCGCCAGCCATTGCTCCGGTCGCGAATATGCTTAGCGCAAGCGCCAGTCCAAGTTTCGTCATCTCTTCCCCCCCAGGAAAATGTGGTCAACGATGACCATCGTGGGAAACCGGCGGGGGTGAGTCAAGCTTTCGTTCCGCCGGGGTCGGTACGGCAAGCAGTTTCTGGTCGCGGGTTTTCTGCGGACGCTAGTTGCAGGCGAATTGATTATTCCATCGCAATGCCGAAGGGTAATTCATTCTTGGCGGCTTCATACCACCGGCGTATGATCTTGCGTTCCTCTTCCTCCATGAAACTCACATTGGCGGGTGGCATCGCGTTGCTGGCACCGGCCTGCAAATAGATCAGCCGTGCCGCCCTGGCGATATCGGCCGGGGTTTCGAGCAGGATATTTTTTGGCGCGCGGTGAATGCCTTCGTAAAACGGTTCGCGCGCATGACACATCGAACAGCGGCCGGGAATGATGTTGGTCACGTCCTCGAACCCGGCGGCACTGGCAAAGACCTGCTGGCTTTTGGTCAGTGCCCGCGCTTCGGAATCGTCCACGCTGTCTTGCATCAGGGGCGCGGTGGACAGCCACATGATGCAGACAAACAGGATGGCCGTGGCAAGCCAGGTCCAGTTCGGTCCCGCGCCGGTGGAGTGCATGGTGTTGAAATAGTGCCGGATCGTCACACCCATCAGGAACACCAGCGCCGCGATGATCCAGTTATACTCGGTCGCGAAGGCCAGCGGATAATGGTTCGACAGCATCAGGAAGATGACCGGCAAGGTCAGATAGTTGTTATGGGTCGACCGCAGTTTGGCGATCTTGCCGTATTTCGCATCCGGTGTGCGCCCCTCTTGCAGGTCTTTGACCACGATGCGCTGGTTGGGCATGATGATGAAGAACACATTGGCCGTCATGATGGTCGCGGTAAACGCACCCAGATGCAGCATGGTCGCGCGGCCGGTGAAAATCTCGTTATAGCCCCAGCCCATGGCAACGAGCAGAATGAACAGGAGCAGCATCAGCAACGTGGGCTTTTCGCCCAGCCCGGATTTGCACAGATAGTCATAGACCAGCCAGCCGATCGACAAAGAGGCCGCCGAAATCAGAATGCCCTGCCACAGCGCCAGATCGGCCTTGTTGGCGTCGATCAGATAAAGCTCGCCGCCGACCCAATAGACAATCATCAACAGTGCCGCCCCCGACAGCCAGGTCGTGTAGCTTTGCCATTTGTGCCAGATCAGATGATCGGGCATGTTTTCCGGGGCGACCAGATATTTCTGAATGTGATAAAATCCACCGCCGTGAACCTGCCATTCTTCGCCATAGGCACCGACCGGCATGTTGGGCACTTTTTTCAAGCCGAGGTCCAAGGCAATGAAGTAGAACGAGGCTCCAATCCAGGCCATGGCGGTGATGACGTGCAACCAGCGAACAGCGAATGCCAGCCAGTCCCACATGATGGCGATGTCGTGCATTGATTCCCTCCCTTGCGACTCTGGAAACACGCTAGTGTCGTCGTGCATTTTCGTGTATTAGGCAAAAAATCCTAGCTGCTTCAAAAAAAACCAGCAAATACATTCATGGCCTATCTCGACAACATTCGCACCTTCGTTCGGGTCTATGAACTTAGCAACATGTCGGCGGCAGCGCGCGATCTGCGGATTTCGGCCGCGGTGGCGTCATCACGCATATCACAACTGGAAGAACATCTGAATGTGCGGCTGTTTCAGCGAACCACACGGCTGCTGAATCCGACCGAGCAGGGCAATCTGTTCTATCACGGGGCCATGAAGATACTGGAAGCGGTGGATGAGGCCGAGGCGGTAATCAGCGATGTTACACAGACACCGCGCGGGTCGCTTTTCGTGGCGGCACCCCTGGGGTTGGGTCAGCGGCTGGTGGCACCGGCGATTCCGAAATTTCACGCCGCCTACCCGCTGATCAACATTCGTCTGCGGCTGTCGGATCGCAAGCTCGATCTGGCCGCAGAAGGTCTGGATGCGGCTTTTTTTCTGGGGGTGCCGGAGGATTCGAATTTGCGAATCCGCAAGATTGCCGACTGCCCGCGGGTCTTGTGTGCGTCGCCCGAATATGTCGCCCGCAACGGAAACCCGGAAAGTTCCGATGATCTCAGGTCGAAAAAGCACAACTGCCTGATCCTGCGCTATCCGGGTGTGCCTGAATTCCAGTGGCCACTGCAAACGGCGGAGGGCGTCAAGCGGGTCACGGTGGCCGGACCCTATGAAACCGACCACGGCGATGTGCTGACAAGCTGGGCACTGGATGGGCACGGGATCGTTCTCAAGCCGGTCTTCGAAATCGCCGAGCATCTTGCGGCGGGAACGCTGGTTCCGGTTCTGGAAAAAGAACCACCGGTGCCGATCCAGATGGCCTGCCTTTACATGCACCGGCGGCGCCAGGACCCGAAGGCGCGCCTGTTCATCGATTTCGTGATCGAACATATCATGGCGTCGATGCCGCAACGGCGCGCAGGCTACGAACGCAGGGAAACCGTCTAGCTACCGCGATAAGTCGAATACCCGAAGGGCGAAAGAAGCAGCGGCACGTGATAATGTGCCTCTTCCGACATGCCAAAGCGCAGCGGCACAATGTCAAGAAAACGCGGCGTTTCCGGTGGCACACCTGATGCATCCAGATAGCTGCCGGTGTGGAACACCAGTTCATAGGTTCCCGTCGCGAATTCGCCGCTGGGCAAGATCTGTTCGTCGGTGCGACCATCATCATTGGTCACTAGGCTTCGCAGATGCCTGCGCGCTTCGCCCTCGATCCGGTAAAGGTCGATTTTCAGCCCCTCCGCAGGGCAGCCCCGTGCAGTGTCGAGCACATGCGTGGTCAGATATCCGGCCATTTTACCTTCTCCTGCTGGTACAGCGTTTTGACCCATTCATGCTTCTTTCGCAGGTCTTGATACATGAACAAGAGTCAAAAAGCTCTTTCAAAAAAAACATGAAGGCTTTCTGAATTTTCTTGCTCTATAAAAATGCGATAACAGGAGAGCGAAATTGCACCGATATACTCGCGATATGCGCGGCCATGGATCGTCGCGACCAGATGCGAAATGGCCCGGCGGGGCCAAGGTCGCGGTTCAGTTTGTATTGAATTACGAAGAAGGCGGTGAAAACTGTGTCCTTCATGGCGATGCGGCATCCGAAGCCTTTCTTTCCGACATACCAGGGGCCGCACCGTGGCCGGGCCAGCGGCACTGGAACATGGAATCGATCTATGAATACGGCGCCCGCGCCGGATTCTGGCGCCTGCACCGGTTGTTCACGGGTGCCGGTATTCCCCTGACGATTTACGGCGTCGCATCGGCCCTTGCCCGAAACCCCGACCAGGTCGCCGCAATGAAGGCTGCCGACTGGGAAATCGCGTCGCACGGGCTGAAATGGGTCGAACACAAGGACATGCCCGCGGCCGAGGAACGCGCCTCAATTGCTGAAGCCGTTCGGCTGCACACCGAAGTCGTCGGATCGCGACCCCGCGGTTGGTATACCGGCCGGTGCAGCGTCAACACGGTGCGCCTGGCCGCCGAAGAAGGCGGTTTTGACTATATTTCGGATACCTATGACGATGATCTGCCGCATTGGATCGAAGTGGGCGACCGCGATCAGTTGATCATCCCCTACACGCTTGAAGCCAATGACATGCGCTTTGCCACCTCGCCGGGGTGGGTCACGGGCGAAGACTTTTTCCAGTACCTCAAGGATGCATTTGACGTCCTTTATGCCGAAGGGCAGGCCGGCCAACCGGCGATGATGTCGATCGGGCTGCATTGCCGCCTGATCGGCCGCCCCGGCAAGATCGCCGGGTTGATGCGGTTCATCGAACATATTCAGGGCCATGACGGCGTCTGGTGCCCGCGCCGCATCGACATCGCGCAACATTGGGCTGCCACCCACCCGCATCGGCGCTGGGACCGGCCCAGCCGGATGAACAAGGCGGATTTCGTAGCGAAATTCGGCTCGATCTTTGAACATTCGCTCTGGATTGCCGAACGGGCCCATGGCCTAGAACTGGGCCCGACGCATGACAGTGCGGCCGGTATCCACAATGCGCTTTGCCGGGTTTTCCGCACCGCCAGCGAAAAAGAGCGTCTTGGCGTTCTGACCGCGCACCCTGATCTGGCGGGAAAGCTGGCCAAAGCCAAACGGCTGACGGCGGAATCCACCCATGAGCAGGCCAGTGCGGGTCTCAATGCCTTGACCGATGCCGAGCGCGATACCTTTACCGACCTCAACGCGCAATATGTCGCCAAGCACGGTTTTCCCTTCATCATCGCGGTGCGGGACAATGACAAGGCCGCGATCATGGCAACTTTCCGCAAGCGGGTCGGCAATGACCGCGTCACCGAATTCACCGAAGCCTGCCGTCAGGTCGAACGCATCGCCGAATTCCGCTTGCGGGATATTCTGCCATGACCACCAACACCCTGGATGTGCGGCCTCTGACATGTTCTGAATTTTCGCCATTCGGGGATGTGATCGAGCTGTCGGGCCCCCCCGACAAGCTGATCAATCAGGGCATGTGCGGCAGGCATCATGATCTGGCCAGGCTCGACTTTGCCGATGGCCGCGCCGGGATCAGCCTGTTCGACGCAAAGGCGCGCACATTTCCACATGTCGTGGACATGGTCGAACGCCACCCCGATGGCAGCCAGGCCTTCATCCCGACAAGCGGGGTCGCGATGCTTGTCGTCGTGGCCGAGGATGCGGGTGGCAAGCCGGTCAATCTCAGGGCATTCGCAAGCCGACCGGGGCAAGCAATAAATCTGCATCGCGGCGTTTGGCACGGTGTGCTTGCCCCGATCGGCAAGCCGGGGCAGTTCGTGGTTGTTGACCGTATCGGCGACGGCGCTAACCTGGAAGAGCACTGGTTTGACGATCCCTATGTGATCGAATCCGCATAGGGTTGAAGACCGTCGGGAGGCGGAACAGACAGCACAGAAAAAACGGGGGAAATCCAATGACCGACCATTCAATCGGGACGCCAGCGCAGCTACGCGATCCCAATTACACGCCACCGCTGGCCAAGGCGATACCACTGGGCATCCAGCATGTTCTGGCGATGTTCGTGTCCAATGTTACACCGGCGATTATCGTCGCCGGGGCGGCAGGGTTCGGCTTTGGCTCGAATTCGCCCGACTTTCCGCAGATGATCTACATGATCCAGATGTGCATGGTCTTTGCGGGCATCGCCACGCTGTTGCAAACCGTTAGCATCGGCCCGATCGGGGCAAAGCTGCCGATTGTTCAGGGCACATCTTTTGCCTTTCTGCCGATCATGATCCCGCTGGTGGCGGGCAAGGGCGTTGACGCCATGGCCGGTCTGATGGGTGGCGTGATCATCGGGGGTATCTTTCAGGGGTCGCTGGGACTGATCATCAACAAGATACGCTTTGCCCTGCCGCCTCTGGTCAACGGCCTGATCGTGACGATGATCGGTCTGGCGCTGGTCCAGGTCGGCATTCAGTATGCGGCGGGCGGTGTCCCGGCCATCGGCACCGAAGCCTACGGCAGCCTGCAAAGCTGGTTCGTGGCGCTGGTGGTGATTTTTGTGACTTTGGGTTTCAAGTTCTTCACCAAAGGCATGGCGTCGATTTCCGCCGTGCTGATCGGGCTGATCGCGGGCTACCTGGTGGCCCTGGCCTTCGGCATGGTCAGTTTCGGCAATGTCGGCCGTGCGGCCGGCTTCGCCCTGCCGAACCCGTTTCATTTCGGGATCGAGTTTCAGTTTGCCGCGATTGTCGGTTTTTGTTTCATGGGCGTCGTGTCGGCCATCGAGACGGTAGGCGATGTATCGGGCATCACCAAAGGGGGGGCGCAGCGCGAGGCGACCGGCGAAGAGCTTCGCGGTGCAACCTTTGCCGACGGTTTCGGCTCGGCTATCGCCGGTGTCTTTGGCGGCCTGCCCAACACCTCGTTCAGCCAGAATGTCGGCCTGATCGCCATGACCGGCGTGATGAGCCGCCATGTCGTGACCTGTGGCGCGATCTTCCTGATCATCGCGGGACTGGTGCCGAAGGTTGGTGCTGCAATCTCGACAGTGCCGATCCAGGTGCTGGGCGGTGGCGTCATCGTGATGTTCGGCATGGTCGTGGCCGCAGGTATTTCAATGCTGTCGGACGTGGACTGGAACAAGCGCAACATGGTCATTTTCGCCATTGCCCTGTCGATCGGTCTTGGCCTGCAACTGGAACCGGGGGCCGTGCAGCACTTGCCCGACACCTTGCGCATCCTGATGACCAGTGGCCTGCTACCTGCTGCGGTCATAGCAATTGTGCTTAATCTGGTTCTGCCTGAACACCTGAGCGACGAATCGACCGAGGAAGTCGCGGGCGGTCATTCCGGGCACGGCGCTGGCAGATTGCCGCATAACTGAACAAAAATGACCCGGCGTTTTTAGGGGTGCCGGGTCAAAACGAAGATCATGAAACAAGAGAGGCGGCGTCGGGAGTAGCTGCGTCTTTAAGACCTGTGCTCGGGTGTCTGGACGGGCGTGAGCATCCATGATTCCATCGATCTGAACAATGGATTGCGGGACGCGATGGCACATCGGCGGATTGGTCAGGAGAAGTTCGGCTTTGTCGCCTACCGCG
>JBATDH010000344.1:0-6457 GCA_049663365.1 Albidovulum sp.
GCCGCCGATTTCCCCTATACGCCCGCAATCTGCGACGTGAGGCCATGCCCTCGGCCACATGCGATAGGATTGGGGGCGGCGGCAATGGGGCCGCCATCAGAAAAAACGGGAGACCCGGAAGGCCGGGTGTGCTCCTGAGAGGAAACGATAGATGTTCAATATTACCAAGAAATCAATCCAGTGGGGCCAGGAAGAGCTGACACTGGAATCGGGCAAGGTCGCCCGTCAGGCCGACGGTTCGGTCATCGCCACCCTGGGCGAAACCAGCGTCATGGCCAACGTGACCTATGCCCGCGACCAAAAGCCGGGGCAGGATTTCTTTCCGCTGACCGTGCATTATGTGGAAAAAACCTATGCCGCCGGGAAGATCCCCGGTGGTTTCTTCAAGCGTGAAGCGCGCCCGTCGGAAAAGGAAACACTGACCTCGCGCCTGATCGACCGTCCGATCCGGCCGCTGTTCGTGCCGGGCTTCAAGAACGAAGTGCTGCTGATCTGCACCGTTTTGTCCCACGATCTGGTCAATGACCCCGATATCGTCGCGATGATCGCCGCCTCGGCGGCGCTGACGATTTCCGGCGTGCCCTTCATGGGTCCGATCGGGGCGGCGCGGGTCGGCTTTACCGGTGGCGAGTATGTTCTCAACCCCGAAATCGACGACATGGATCAACTGCGCACCAAGCCCGAGCAGCGGCTTGACCTAGTTGTCGCGGGCACCAAAGACGCGGTGATGATGGTCGAATCCGAAGCCTATGAGTTGTCAGAAGCCGAAATGCTGGGGGCGGTGAAATTCGGCCATGAGGCGATGCAGCCGGTGATCGACCTGATCATCGACTTTGCCGAGCTTTGCGCCAAGGAGCCGTTCGATTTTCAGCCCGCCGATTATTCCGACCTTTATGCCAAGGTCAAAAAGGCCGGCGAAAAACAGATGCGCGCGGCTTTCGCGATCAAGGACAAGCAGGAGCGCACCAACGCCATTGCCGCCGCGCGTGATGCGGTGAAGGCGACGCTTTCCGAGGACGAGACCGCCGACGCCAATCTGGGATCGGCCTTCAAGAAGCTGGAAAGTTCGATCCTGCGCGGCGACATCATCAAGGGCGGGGCCCGCATCGACGGGCGCGACACCAAAACCGTGCGCCCGATCGTCTCTGAGGTCGGCATCCTGCCGCGGACCCACGGATCTGCGCTGTTCACCCGTGGCGAAACCCAGGGGCTGGTGGTGACGACGCTGGGCACCGGCGATGACGAACAGATCATCGACGCGCTGCATGGCAATCACCGGTCGAACTTCCTCTTGCATTACAACTTCCCGCCCTATTCGGTCGGTGAGGTTGGCCGCTTTGGCTTTACCGGGCGGCGCGAGATCGGTCACGGCAAACTGGCCTGGCGCGCGCTTCAGGCGGTTCTGCCTGCGGCCACCGATTTTCCCTATACCATCCGCGTGGTGTCGGAGATCACCGAATCCAACGGATCATCCTCGATGGCGTCGGTCTGCGGCGGATCGCTGTCGATGATGGATGCGGGTGTGCCGCTGAAATCGGCGGTTGCCGGTGTGGCGATGGGGCTGATCCTGGAAGATGACGGGAAATATGCGGTTCTGACCGATATCTTGGGCGACGAAGATCATCTGGGCGACATGGACTTCAAGGTGGCGGGGACCGAAAACGGCATTACCTCGCTCCAGATGGATATCAAGGTGGCGGGCATCACGCCTGCGATCATGGAACAGGCATTGGCGCAAGCCAAGGATGGCCGGATGCATATCCTCGGCGAAATGGCCAAGGCGCTGACCGCCGGTCGGTCGGAATTTTCCGCCCATGCGCCGCGGATCGAGACGATGACCGTGCCTACCGACAAGATCCGTGAAGTGATCGGGTCGGGCGGCAAGGTGATCCGCGAGATTGTCGAGGTTTCGGGTGCCAAGGTCGATATCAACGATGACGGCGTGATCAAGATCGCTTCGGCCAATGCCGACAGCATCAAGAAGGCCCATGACATGATCTATTCGATCGTGGCCGAGCCGGAAGAGGGCAAGATCTATACCGGCAAGGTGGTGAAGCTGGTCGATTTCGGCGCCTTCGTGAACTTCTTTGGCAAGCGTGACGGGTTGGTGCATGTGTCCCAGATCGCCAACAAGCGGTTGCAGCACCCCAATGAGGCGCTGAAGGAAGGTCAGGAAGTGAAGGTCAAGCTTTTGGGCTTTGACGACCGTGGCAAGGTGCGCCTTGGCATGAAGATGGTCGATCAGGAAACCGGTGAAGAAATTTCGCCGGAAAAGGCTAACGAAAACGCCGACGCCTCCTGAGGCAGAAGGGTTTAGTATCAGTGATAAAGAGGCCCCGGTGCAATGCCGGGGCTTTTTGCATTTGGGTTTTGGCCGGGAACGCACCACAGGCGGATGGGTCACTCAATTGGTAAAGGCATCCTGATTTGTTGCTCATTTAGACATATAGATGAGCTTCTAGTCATTTAGAGTCGCATCGACTTACGACAACCGCCTTTGTAGCTCATCTTGCGGCCCAAGTGACCCTCGGCTTGACTTGCCGCGCACTTCCGGACTACTGACGCCGTAGAGGGTCACTTAAGGCTTTGGATGAGCCACAATGCGCGCGAATCAACTAGCTTCCTATGATTTCTCGGAGGCTGTCTCGTATCATTTGGGCAAATTTCCCCCGGCAGAGATTGACCTTAACCGGGTCTTGATGCCGCTTAGCAGGGCGCTTGATGCGCTGGTCCGCTATGACGAAATGCTCAAGGGTCTGCATAACAGCGAGGTGCTGCTAAGTCCGTTTCGAAACCAGGAGGCGGTGGTTTCGTCCCGCATGGAGGGGACGATTGCCACCATGGACGAGTTGTTGCAGGCAGAAGCCGATATCAGCGATACCGATGACCCCAGCGCCTATAGCGCCCGCAATGATATCATTGAGGTCTTCGCCTATAACCGCGCCATGAAAGCCGCCGAAAGAGCGGTGAAAGACGGCGCGCCAATTTCGGAATGGCTGATCCGGTCGGCGCATTCGACATTGCTTCGATATGGGCGCGGCGCGAACAAACACCCCGGTGAATACAAGTCCGAACAGAATTACATCGCTGACCGCGTCACAAAGAAAATCCTGTTTATTCCTATCGCAGCCGATCATCTGCCCGCTGGAATGCAAAGCCTGACAAGCTATGTGCAAGATGGCCAGGGGCATCCGCTGATCAAGGCCGCCATTGCGCATCTGGAATTCGAGGCCCTGCACCCTTTTGAAGACGGTAACGGTCGCGTCGGGCGGATGTTGGTGACGCTGAACCTGTGGAAATCAGGTGTGATTTCCGCACCGCATTTCTATATCAGTCAGTATCTTGAAGACGTGAAGGATGACTATATTGATGCGATGCGGGCGGTATCCGAAAAAGGTGCCTGGACGGAATGGGTGATCTTCTTCATGAATGCACTGGCCGGGCAGGCGGCGCTGAATGCCCGAAAAGCGCGGACCATCCAGAAGCTTTATGAGGACATGAAGGGACAATTCCGTGAGGTGCTGAATTCGCCATGGGCCGTTGTTGCGCAGGATTTTGTTTTCGCCAACCCGGTGTTTCGCAACAGCCGCTTCACCTCTTCCGCCGGAATTCCGCGTGCGACGGCCTTGCGATTGTCACGCGCGCTGGTTGAAAGCGGATTGCTGAGAACCGTCGAGCATGCCTCGGGCCAACGCGCCGCCTTGCTGCGATTTGAGCCACTTATGAAGCAGGTGCGCATTTGATCCGCGTTGGGCTATCATTGACACATAATCCACCGGAAATCCCTATAGAGGCACGATGACCAGCAGCCCTGACCCCGTCACCATCGTCACTGTCTGCTATAACAGCATGGCGGTGCTGCCGGATATGCTGGCTTCGGTGCCCGAGGGGGTGCCGGTGGTGCTGGTTGACAATGCCTCAACCGACGGCGGCGAACTGGCGGCCTGCGCGGAACGCCACGGCGCGCGGCGGGTGCGCAATGAGGTGAACCGGGGGTTTGGGGTGGCCTGCAATCAGGGGGCGGCCCTGGCCACCAGTGAATTCCTGTTGTTCCTCAATCCCGATGCGACATTGGCCCCCGATACCCTGGATGCCCTGATCGCCGCTGCCGCCCGTTATCCCGAAGCCTCGGCGATGAACCCGCGCATTGCCGAAGCCGATGGCGGCGAATATTTCAAGCGCAGCAGTCACCTCATGCCTCGGTCGGAAAAGATGCCCCGTGGCTGGCCCCGCGAAGACCGCGAAATTTCGGTGTTGTCGGGGGCCGCGCTTTTTGTGCGCCGGGCCGATTTCGAGAAAGTGGGCGGCTTTGATCCGGCGATTTTCCTTTATCATGAGGATGACGATCTGGGCCGCCGATTGCGCGACCAGTGCGGGCCGCTGATGTTCATCCGCGCCGCCCTTGTCCAGCATCTGGGGGGGCGGTCTTCGGTGCGCAGCCCCGAGGTGGCGGCGCTGAAGGCCTGGCACATGGGCCGCTCGAGGGTCTATGCCGCGCGCAAGCATGGGCGGCGCTTTGCCTTTGGCAGTGCGGCGTTGCAATCGGTTTTGCAGCTTGCGTCGCCGCTCAACCTGCTGTCAAAACGCAAGCGCGCCAAGAACTGGAGCTTTCTCAGGGGCGTATTTGCCGAAGGTTTTTCGCGCGGATTGGAAACGGGTCAGGCACGATGAAGAAATTGCGGCGGCGTTTGCATTTATGGGTTCTGGAAAAACTGGGCCGGGAAACCGAGGTGTTCGCCCCCCATGGCATCCGGGTGCGGGTGCCCGCCAATTCGGACCCGATGGTGCGCTACAACCTTGCGCGCGGTCGCCCCTATGAGGCCCCCGAGGCCGAAATGGTCAGCACCTATCTTGAACCCGGCACGCATGTGATCGAACTTGGCGGCTGCATGGGCATCCTGTCGGCGCTGGTGCGCCAGAAGATCGGCCCTGAGGCGCGGCATGTCATCGTCGAGGCGCTGCCTGATCTGGCGGCGATCTGTGAAGAAAATGCCAGCATCGGCGCGGCACCGGGCAAGACCACGGTGATCCGCGCGGCGGTGGATTATTCGGGGGCTGAAAGCGTTACCTTCGCGGTGGCGCGCGATGCCCATTCCGGGCATATCGCCAGATCAGGTGAAAACGGCGTGACCGTGCCCGCCATTCGCCTTTCCGATCTTGCGCGCCAATTGCCGGATGGCCGCTTCGCCCTTCTGTGCGACATCGAGGGTGCCGAGATCGCGATGGTGGATGCCGAGGCGGACACCTTGCAGCGGGTGAGCCTGTTCATTCTGGAGACGCATCCGAAGCTTTACCCCGGCAAAAAGGCTGCGCAGCGTGACCTGATGGGCAAGATCGAGGCGGCGGGTTTCGAGAAAGCCAATGAAATTGCCGATGTCGTTTGCTATCGTCGCGCCAAAAGCGGTCTGCCTTCAATCTGAAGCGGATTGAAGGCAGACCACGACAGGCGCGGGTTGGGAATGGTCGCGTTTCCTACTTCGGCACCTTGGCGTAGCGCAGATAGGGCAGCACTTTCCTGAACTCGCCGAATTTCGCCTTGGCGTCTTCGTCATTGACGGCGGTGGGGATGATCACGTCCTGCCCGACTTCCCAGTTGGCGGGGGTCGCGACGCCCTTGCCATTGGCGGTTTGCAAACCGTCAAGCGCGCGCAGCACCTCGGCGAAATTGCGGCCGACATTCATCGGGTAGGTCATGGAAAGCTTCAGCTTCTTGTCCGGCCCGATGATGAACACCGCGCGCACCGTCTGACTGTCGGCGGGGGTGGGGTTTTCGGGCAGATAGGCTTCGTGCGGCAGCATGTCGAAGGCCTTGGCGACGTTCAGCCCGACATCGGCGATGATCGGGAAAAACGCGTTGCTGCCGCTGGTCGATTCGATGTCCTTTTTCCATTTCTTGTGCTGTTCGGCCCCGTCGACGGAAATGCCGATGACCTTGGTGCCGCGCTTTTTCCATTCATCGGCAAGCTGGGCGACGGCCCCGAATTCGGTGGTGCAGACCGGGGTGAAATCCTTGGGATGGGAAAACAGGATCGCCCAGCTATCGCCGATCCAGTCATGGAAATGGATCACGCCCTGGTCGGTTTCGGCAGTGAAATCGGGGACGGTATCATTGATTCTCAGGGCCATGGCGCTTCTCCTGTTCTGGGGTGGGTCAGTGTTCCTTCCTAGATATACGCAACCCGGCGGAAATCCACCCCCCTTGCGCGAAAGGTCGCACCCCTAGCAATTTGATCAAATCTTGCGGGACGGCTCTTGCGCAGGGCCATTCGCAATGCCAGTTTCCACGTCGAAAGCGAGGATTCCCATGATTGAAAAGCGTGATTTCTATATAAATGGCCGCTGGGTTGCCCCGGTCGCGCCGCGCGACTGTCTGGTGATCGACCCGTCGACCGAAGAACCCTGTGCGGTGATCTCGCTGGGGGCAGAGGCCGATACCGATGCCGCCGTCGCCGCCGCC
>JBATDH010000345.1:0-2386 GCA_049663365.1 Albidovulum sp.
AATTGCATTTGGCCCTTTAACAAACACGACTCTGGGATCACGCAGGGGCAGAACCTTACGCAATGCCAGTGCGTCGGGATGCGCCACCTCCAGCCGTTGCAACCGGCACCCGCTATCGGGCAACCGATCAGAGGGATGCAGTCTTCCCTGCCATTCGATCAGCGCCGGAAAGGCATTGTCATAGGGCAGGCATCCGGTCGCAGGCACCCCCATGCGCCAACGAAAATCCCCACGTTCCAGGGCCACGGGCTGTCCCGCCCCTGCGGGCGCGGCGGCCAGCGCGCGGTCGAGATCATCGCAGCGCAATATCCAGTTGGTCAGCTTTGGGGCGCCCTTGAACCGGTCCAGATCAAACCACCGCGGATGCGCCACCGGCGGGGCCGCCGGATCAATGGCGATGACTTCAAAATATTCACCGGGGCCAAGACCCAAAAGCCGGTTATGGGTGCTCATACTGGCATGGTGCCCGACTGGCCCCAAGGGGACACCCAGCGCCGCCTCAACGACCTCGCGGCCCTCGTCAAGCGTTTCAGCGGCAAAAGCCAGATGGTCGAACGCCAGCGCGACCATTTTGCTTGTCGCGTCCTTGCTCATGTGACGGCCCACCCGAGTTCCAGCCGAATCCGTTTGGGCAGTTGGGCTGCGATCATGTCATAGGACCGCCGGATCAGATCGGCCAGCTCAGTGCCTGCCGGTCCGCCCGGCCCGCAGACCTGGATCCATTTCATCCCCCGCGACGCCAGATAGGGTGCCGGGCGGCAGCCCTGGTGATCCCGCAACACCTCATACATCAATTCACTAACCTTGACCGTGACAGCAAAGCTGTCGCCTGCATTCCAGCCGCCAATGGCAAAGACCTTGCCGCCCACTTTCCACACATCCGCCCCGCGCCACTGGACAACATGGGTGGTCGCGCCAAGGTCCGTACAGAAAGTATTGAAGTCAACTTGCCGCAATTGCCGTCAAACCCCTCAACCCGGATATCCCACCTGCACATTGCGACGACATGGCAGCTTTCACCAGCCCCATATCATCCGCGCTTATCTGACATTGCTCCGGCGATCCGATTTTTGTGCCCATCAACGTTGAACTATACATTTTGAATCCCCAAGTTTAAGGGTCACATATCTTGCATTTGCACAGGAATTCTTGATGCCCCTCATTCGCGCTTTGGACCGTTTCTTCCGCCACGATGCCGCCGGCGGTCTATTGTTGATGGGTGCCGCGCTGCTGGCCCTTGTGGTCGCCAATTCCTCGCTCAGCAGCGGGTACCACACCCTTCTGCTCAAACAGTTTTCGGTCCTTCTCGACGGCCAGGGACTGTCCAAGCCACTGATCTTGTGGATCAACGACGGGTTGATGGCGGTGTTTTTCTTTCTGATCGGGCTGGAACTGAAACGCGAGGTGCTGGAAGGGAAACTCAGGAACCCTGCCGATGTCTATCTTCCCGGTGCTGCGGCGGTCGGTGGCATGGTGCTGCCCGCGCTGGTTTTTCTGATCTTCACCTGGTCTGATCCGACCTCTCGGGTCGGCTGGGCAATTCCGGCGGCCACGGATATTGCCTTTGCCATCGGTGTCCTGGCGCTGATCGGCAAGCGCGCTCCGGCTTCGCTGAAAATATTTCTGCTGACTTTGGCCATTCTCGACGATCTCGGGGCGATCCTGATCATCGCCCTTTTCTACACCCAGAACCTGCAACTGGACTACCTGTTCATGGCCACCGTACCGCTGGCGGGTCTTTGGTTGCTTAACCGCGCCAAGGTTCACCGGATTGCCCCGGTGATCCTGCTTGGCGTAATTCTGTGGGTACTGGTGTTGAAATCCGGGGTTCACGCCACGCTCGCCGGGGTCATCACCGCGTTCTTCGTGCCGCTGCAAGACAAATACGGCAAATCACCCCTGCACGCGCTGGAACACGCGCTGGCCCCCTATGTGCTCTTTCTCATCGTGCCGATCTTCGCCTTTGCCAATGCGGGTGTGGTGCTGGAAGGGATGACATTTGCCGATCT
This sequence comes from Albidovulum sp., assembly GCA_049663365.1. Taxonomy (GTDB): domain Bacteria; phylum Pseudomonadota; class Alphaproteobacteria; order Rhodobacterales; family Rhodobacteraceae; genus Albidovulum. The sequence goes on from JBATDH010000345.1 coordinate 2,010, forward strand.
TCTGGCCCCCCTGCCTTTAGGCATTGCCGCCGGTCTGGTCATTGGCAAGCAGGCGGGGGTTTTCGGCGCGACATGGCTCATGGTTCGGGCGGGCTGGGCGCGGCTGCCTGACGGCGTGTCCTGGCCCCAAATCTACGGACTAGCCTGCCTTGCCGGGATCGGCTTTACCATGTCGCTTTTCATCGGATCGCTCAGCTTTTCGGCCGATTACCACATGAATGCGGTGCGGCTTGGGGTGCTGTCGGGGTCGGCCATATCGGCGTTTACAGGTTTTGCAGTCCTGTGGCTGGCCGCGCCGTCGAAACCCGCCACTCAGGCGGAGGGCGCTCCTTCCGCCTGAACCTCGGGGCTTTTCGGTCTATTTCCGCGCCGCACGG
>JBATDH010000346.1:0-7016 GCA_049663365.1 Albidovulum sp.
GATCGTAGTGATCGTTTCACTGGCGACATCCGTCACCGCCCGCGCCGCCTGCATCTGCTTTTGTGCAATGCGCCCCGCGAAATCATTGTCGAAAAATGTGACCGCCTGCCCCAACGTCCAACGATGGAGGCGCGACAGCACCAACGGCAGCACATTGGGTTGCACGATGACCGAATTTGAGGCGGCGCTTAGCCCGAAGGCCAAAGGCCGCAGGACAACCAGGAAAATGACGAACGACAAGAGCATTGGCCAGTGATCGAGAATGCCTGTGGCAGGATCGCGGGCATTGGCCAAGTCAACGATCAGGCCAAGAAACCAGGCGGTTACCACCTCCATCGCCCCTGCCACGGCCGAAAGCAGTGTCGCCAAGGCCAAGGGCCCCCAGGCACCCGCCAGACACCACATGAAAAATGCGCCCAGCTTCTGCGGTGGCGGGCCGTCCGCCGGACGGAAGGCGTCAATCAGGTCACCAAACTTCACGCGTCAATCCCCACGTTTCCAGCCCGATGTTTTTGCCAAGCGCGAGAACAATCGGGCGAGACCTACTCATTCTTCAAACAATGCTCCGTAACCGGACAAGGTGATAACGAGCCAAAGCATGGCGCGTTTTTCGGAACGTGCCCGGATATATCGCGTACAGGCGGCAAAGGAAATGTCAGTGCACGATGAGTTGTATTGTGCTGGCCACGATAAGAGCGGCCATGACCAGATTGAAAATGTGAAGCCTCCGCGCTGTCGTGAGCCAACGTGCGATGGCCTGACCCGCCAGGGTCCAGGTGGTTGCTGAAACCAGCCCCAACGTCAGAAACGTACCCGCGACAAGGCCAGCGGTGCCGAATGGGCTGTCGGGGATCACGAACTGTGATGTCGCCGCAACGGCCATCGACCAGGCCTTTGGGTTTATCCACTGAAACCCGGCAGCAGCGAGAAATCGCATGGGTTGTGCAGTGCCCGATTTAGACCCTATTCCACCCGAAGTTGCTATTTTCCAGGCAATCCACAGCAGCAATAGCGCGCCTCCATAGCGAAGCCCTTCGCGCAGGATCGGGCTGGCTTGGAACAAACCACCCAGCACCAACCCAACGGTCAGCAACATCAGTGGAAATCCCAGCGCCACGCCCAGCAAATGGGGAACCGACGGCCGGAAACCAAAGTTCGCGCCCGAAGTCGCCAGCATCATGTTGTTTGGCCCGGGGGTGAACAGTGTCGCAACGGCCAGCGCCACCAAAGCAAGAAATATTTCAGCCGTCACTTTTCACCCACATTTCCGACATTGCCTGCATACCTTGCGCCTCTGAATCACTGCGATCAAGCAAGCAATTGCTCCCGTGACAATTCAAACCCGGACGCGATCCATCGTGATTCCAGTTCGGCCAGTTTTGCGCCAAGTCCCGGCCCTTCAAGGCCGGGCATCAGATCCGCCGCCTTGATGGGAAATTTTGCGTTTTTTCCTCGGTCGATTTCGCTCTCCAACTCGGACGGCATCTTCATGCCAAAAACTGCTGCTCGCAGCAACATGACATCAAACGTCATATCCGCGCCTAAACGGTAGGCAAGTTCTGCCGGGCCTGTGGTACTTTCAATCGCCTCGCTCAGGTTGTTCAGCGCTTTTGTCTCGCTGCCCGACAATCTAAGGCCACCGGCCTGCCCTGTTCCCCCCAAGGCAGCAAGGCGCCGAAGCCATTTTGCTGAATTTGGCGGCTCAAGGTGAACCAATGGACCCAGAGCACGAACATCCGCGCCGGGAAGGACACGCCCCAAAATACCTGAAACCTGCATGGCCGCCACCGAGGCCGTCGGGTCCGGCGCGGCCAACAGACGCCGTATCTCATGCCCGATGCGTTCACGCGACAGCGTTTCAATTCCGCCCGAATTTGCAGCGCAGGCGGCCAAAGCTGCTGGGTCAAGGCCAGCAGATACATCCCCGTACCAGGCATGAAACCGAAAGAACCGAAGAATGCGAAGATAGTCCTCGCGTATCCGCGCGTCGGCATCCCCCACAAACCTCACGCGCCCTACCGACAGGTCGGCAAGACCACCCAAAGGATCAATCACCTGCCCTGTTGCATCAGCATAAAGGGCATTCATGGTAAAATCGCGCCGGGCGGCATCTTCGGCAATATCGGTTGAGAAAGTCACCTTGGCCCGCCGTCCGTCGGTTTCCACATCGCGCCGAAAGGTGGTAACTTCATACCCCGCGCCATTGACAATAATGGTGACAGTGCCATGGTCGATCCCCGTCGGCACAACCTTTAACCCGGCCTCGGTTGCAATCTCGGATACGCGCGCAGGCAGCGCGTCGGTAGCTATGTCGATATCGGCAATGGGCTGGTTGATGATCGCGTTTCGCACGCAGCCGCCAACCAGATAGGCACCGTAACCGAAACCTGTCAGCAGGCCCAACACCCTTTGCACACCAGGGGCGGCTATCCAGTCGCCGGTCAGTCGCATGGGTTCATTCGATCCGCCAAGGCTCTCAAGATACGCGCGGTCGCGCCCCAGATATAATACGGCCCATATGGCACAACGTAATAGCGCCTGAATTGCCCGCGCCAATGACGCCCTTCAACCCGATAGTTCCCTTTTTCAGCAAGATGTGACAACGGCACCGCGAATACTTCGTCAACCTCTCCCGCTTCGGATTTTGTTTGAAAAGGGTGTCTAACACGGCCGAAAATCGGTGAAACTGCAAAACCCGTCACTGTTTCATGAGGCGGAAACTCACCAAAAACCTCTACGGCTTCGATCGGCAATCCGATTTCCTCTTCGGCTTCGCGTAAGGCTGCCGCAGTTGGGTTTGCATCCCCTGCATCAACCTTGCCACCGGGAAAGGAAATTTGCCCCGGATGGTGTTTCAGGCGCGACGACCGCTTTGTCAGGATGATTTCTGCCCCATTGGGTTTATCAAGGAAAGCCACCAGAACCGCCGCCGGGCATAACGCCGGGTTCGCTGGCTGAAAGGTGCCGGGATTGAGATCAAAATCCGAGGTGTCCCGCCCCGGCCGCGCCAGCGCCTGGATGACTTTTTCCAGCGGATCATTTTTACTCGGCAACGGCCCCTCCGGTATCGCGGCCCAGCTTCAACGGGTCCAGTTCATAATGCGCGCCGCAAAACTGACAGTCGGCCGTGATGACACCCGCATCTGTCGTCATCTCGGTTATCTCTTCGTCAGAGGAAACAGACAGGCTTTCCCGGACTTTCTCGGCGGAACAAGAACAACCAAACTGCACGGATTGCGCATCAAATACGCGGGGAATCTCTTCATGAAACAACCGAACCAGCAATTCGGTCGGCTGTACCGACGGGCCAACAAGCTCCATGTCTTCGACAGTATCCAGCAGCATATTCACCCGCGTCCAATTCTGCCCCTCTTCCTGACCAAGAATGTCCGCGGCAGATAGCAATCCGTTCTCGCCACTTCCGCCTGACCCGTCGGCAAAGGGTGAGGCAACTGGCATATGCTGCAACATGACGCCGCCAGCACGCCAGCGTTCATTCTGACCAGAGATTGTCGATTTTCCAAACGCCAGTGCAAAACGCGTTGGCAATTGTTCTGACTGTGCAAAATACGTTTCGGCACATGCCGATAGCGACCCACCGGCCAGAGGCGTAATTCCCTGATAGGGCGACATATCCGCGCCCTGATCCAGTTGAACGGCGAACACGCCGCTGCCGATCTGACCAAAGGGCGGCAATTCCGGATCTATCGCATCGGCATCATATGACGCCCAGGCGCGGATGCGCGCAGCAGCACCTTCACTGACTGGCGCATAGTAATCCGAGGCGATCATCTTTACCGGCCCGTCACCCCGGACCTGCAATGACAGCCGCCATCTGAGCTTGATGGTCTGCCCGATCAACGCCGTCAGCAAGGCGGTTTCGGCCACCAACGCTTCGACGGGCGCGGGGTAATCGTGGCGCGACAGGATCATTTCCAGAACCCCATCCAGGCGCGCCACCCGACCGCGTATATCGGCACGGTCCAGTTGAAAGGGCAAAACCGTATCATCCCAGGCAATTTGTGACAGGCGCATCTTGGGCTTTCCTTGTATTCCGGGTCTTGGCATATCGTTTCAGGCAAGCGGCGACAACTGCGGGAGTTTTGACGAAAAATGATCAGGCGTTTTGGTGAACCGGTGCGGCGCGGTCAAAGTTACCGGATTCGTCACGGCGTCTACGCGATCCTATTGCGGGGTCGCGATCTATTGATGACCCATCAGGCCGAACCGGAGCCGGAATTTCAACTGCCCGGCGGCGGGATCGACGCGGGCGAGTCGCCACTTCATGCCCTGCACCGCGAAGTACACGAAGAAACCGGCTGGTCGATTGCCGACCCTCGCCGAATCGGGGCATTCCGGCGGTTCGCCTATATGCCGGAATATGACAAGTGGGCTGAAAAGCTATGCACGATCTATGTGGCGCGGCCGGTGCTGCGTCATGGTCCACCAAGCGAGGCCGGTCATATGGCGGTTTGGCTGCCGGCCCGCGATGCGGTCCCCTTGCTCGGCAATCCCGGTGATCGGCATTTTCTGGCGTCGATACTGAACGGAGACTGAGGGGCAACTGGCTAGGGACCACGAAATTCCACAACCGCCCCCGAAACATCGTCAACAAATTCATCGGCGGCATACCCGCCAAGATGCCACAAAAGTGCCTCCAGGTAGGCCGGCCCATGCAGATGTGTGCAGCGCTTCATGATCTCTGCCAAACCGTCTTCGCCCAGTTGCAGGCCATCCCTGTTTTCCGCCTCTGTGATACCATCGGACATCAGGAACAACCGGTCGCCCGGCGCCAATTGCGCCTCAACCCGTTCATAAGTTGCAAAATCGATCAAACCGACTGGCATACCCCCGCCACCCAAAAACTCGATCATCCCATTGTTTCGTTGAATAGCGGGATGAGGGTGCCCCGCCTGCACAAGCGATACGTGACCTGTGGCGAGATTGAAATCCGCATAGGCCAGCGTGAAATAGTTTTCGGTTTGCATTTCTTTCAAAACGACTCGGTTTAGTTGTTCCGCCAGAATCTCCGGGGCCAGCGCATCAAAACCATCAGACTCTGCCTGAATCAGAGCCATATTCTGATCGGGAGAACCGCCCGAGAGGTATCCCGCCAACCGCGCAGTCATCAGGGCTGAGGTAATGCCATGACCAGACACATCAATCGAATATACACCGACGCGCTGCGCGTTGATCGGGAAGAAGCCGACAAGATCGCCCCCGACATGACCGGATGGCCTTAGCAACAGCGATACGTCGGCGTTGCCAAAGTTTCGATGTCTTTCGCGCACAAGGCTTTGCTGAAGCTTTCGCGCCTCTTTTAGGTCCCGGTCCACCGAATCATAGAGATATTGCAGTTCCTTCAGCGTCGACGACAGGAGCAGGTTCTTTTCGGTCAGCTCGCGCTCTATTCGCAAAATGCGTTCACCAGCCACAATTCGCGCGCACAGTTCGTCGCCATTGACCGGTTTTGTTAGAAAATCATCGGCACCCACCTCCAGCCCGCGGGCAATTTCGGCCGATTCGGTTTTTGAGGTCAGTAGGATAAAATAGATGTAATGGGCGCTGCCAATGCCTCGAAGGGCCTTGCAGAAATCCAGACCCGACATGCCGGGCATCATCCAATCTGAAATAACCAGATCCGGCAGCAGCGACTGGCACAATATCAACGCTTCATCCGCTGAGGCCGCCTCGACCACGGAATAGCCGGCGCGCAAAAGCTGTGAGCTCAGAATCTTTCGCTGAACCCGGCTGTCATCCACAACCAGTATTCGGCGCAAAACCTGTGCAGGCTCATCACCGTCGCCCGCCGCCCTGAATATCGACGCCGCCTGCAATCCGATGCCTCTACTCTCTGATTTCCATACTCACATGTCACTTAGAACCGGCAAGTTAAGGCTGATTGAATTCGAACAGAGCCTTAAGAAAAAAGTGAATAAAAAACAGTTTTTCTTCCATTAGATGGTCTTGATCAGGGGCAATCGCCTTAACCGCCCGGTAAGACAACGACCTTATCCTTGTGCCGGTGGGGAAACTTGATCGGGGTGACCAAAATGATTGACTGGGCGCGCATAGCGGAACTGAAATCAGAAATTGGCGAAGACGGCTTTGACGACGTTGTCGAGATATTCCTTGAAGAAATGGAGGGTGTAATCTCGCGAATCAGGTCAGCACCGAAGCCCGAGACTTACGAAGTGGATTTGCATTTCCTGAAGGGCGGGGCATGGAATCTTGGCTTTGCTCATTTCGGCTCGCTGTGCAGTGAAGGAGAGAGAGCAGCAGCTGCGGGACGGGCAGACGAAATCGAAATTGAGGCTTTGCTTGATGACTATGAGCGTTCAAAGACTGAGTTCTTAAACGGCCTCATGGTCAAGAATTCTAGCGCCGTATCGTCGGCAGCATGAATCCGTATCACATACGCCATGGCCCAGGTCGGAAAAGTCGTCAAATCATGAACTCGGCAAGAGCCTCGTCATCCGTGATATCGCGATAAGTGAAAGATGCGGCTTCAAGTTGTCGAATCAACTCGGCAAAGTTTTCTGGATGCTTCGTCTCTATTCCAATCAAGACCGAACCGAAGTTACGCGCTGACTTCTTCAGATATTCGAACCTTGCGATATCATCATCCGCGCCCAGCATCTCCAGAAACTCACGCAGTGCACCAGGTCGTTGCGGCATACGCAAAATAAAATATTTTTTCAGCCCTGCAAACCGCTGCGCCCGCTCTTTGACTTCGGGCAGCCGCTCGAAATCGAAGTTGCCACCAGATGTCACGCAAACCACTGTTTTGCCTTTGATATCTTCCGACAGCGAGGGCAGAACATCGACCGACATTGCCCCCGCCGGTTCAAGAACCACCCCCTCGACATTCAGCATTTCGAGCATGGTAATGCAGATCCGGTCTTCGGGCGCGGCCAGAATCTGGCTAGGCTCAATATGCCTCAGCCTCTCGAACGGCAGTGTACCAATCCGCGCCACCGCCGCCCCGTCAACAAAACTATTGATGCGTGGCAGGG
>JBATDH010000347.1:0-5071 GCA_049663365.1 Albidovulum sp.
TGACGGCGCTGCTCATTCTGGCGGTGTTGCGATGGGTCGATGTCCGGCGGAGATCAAGATGAAATTCACTGTGGCCATCGATGGGCCTGCCGCCGCTGGCAAAGGCACTATCGCCCGGGCGGTGGCGTCGCATTTCGGTTTTGCCCATCTTGATACCGGGCTTTTGTACCGCGCTGTCGGGGCCAGGGGCGGTGATCCGGTGGCGGCGGCGCGGGCGTTGATCGAGGCCGATCTGGCGCGGGACGGTCTGCGGTCACTGGCGGCGGGCCAGGCGGCGAGTCGCGTGGCGGTGATCCCCGAAGTCCGCGCGGCACTCGTTGAATTTCAACGCAATTTTGCGCGGCGGGAGGGTGGCGCGGTTCTGGACGGTCGCGACATCGGCACGGTGATCTGCCCGGAGGCGGAGGTGAAGCTGTTTGTTACGGCCAGCCCCGAGGTGCGCGCCCACCGACGGTGGCTGGAGGTTGGCGGTGATCAGGCAGAGGTGCTGGCCGAGGTGATCGAGCGCGACAAGCGCGATGCCGAGCGGGCAGTGGCGCCGCTGAAGGCGGCGACGGATGCGGTGGTGCTGGATACGAGCGAGATGGGGGTTGAGGAGGCGGTGGCGCAGGCGATGAAGGTGGTGCAGGGCAGGTTAAAAACTCAGCAGTGACTTCATCAGGCTTCAGGCCGAATATGGCTTCCGAGATTCCCCGGCTCTTATCCAGGCGCGAAGGCCCTTTCGATGGAAGAAGCCTTTTTGTGCCCTTCGGTAAGAATAGCCGGTCTTTGGTGCCGCTAGCCCATCATTCTTGCTTCTTGGCTTGGTTGCAGTTATAGCCCGCCCATCCTGAGGCAGGAGTCGTTGTGCGCTGGATCGGTTTCCGGGGCAACGCGGCTTTTTTGTCGTGGGCAGATGAAAGACCGGCGGAGCCAACCGCTTGGCCAGAAACACTTGAAAAGGAACTGAAACCGCATGTGCGCTAAAGCAACAATGGAAGAATTCGAAGCCCTCCTGAATGAGAGCCTCGAGATTGACACCCCCCAGGAGGGATCGGTTGTCAAAGGCAAGGTCATCGCGATCGAAGCGGGCCAGGCCATCATCGATGTCGGCTACAAGATGGAAGGCCGCATTGATCTCAAGGAATTTGCAGAACCCGGCGAACAGCCCAACGTATCTGTTGGCGATGTCGTCGAGGTTTATCTGGACCGCGTGGAAAACGTGCGCGGCGAAGCCTCGATCAGCCGTGAAAAAGCCCGCCGCGAAGAGGCGTGGGACCGGCTCGAGCAGGCCTATGCCAAGGAAGAGCGCGTCGATGGCGCCATCTTTGGCCGCGTCAAGGGCGGCTTTACCGTCGATCTGGGCGGTGCTGTGGCCTTTTTGCCCGGCAGCCAGGTCGATGTGCGCCCGGTGCGCGACGCAGGTCCGCTGATGGGCATGAAGCAGCCGTTCCAGATTCTGAAAATGGACCGCCGCCGGGGCAACATCGTGGTGTCGCGCCGCGCGATCCTCGAAGAAAGCCGCGCCGAACAGCGCGCCGAGGTTATCGGCAACCTGACCGAGGGTCAGACCGTCGACGGTGTGGTCAAGAACATCACCGAATACGGTGCGTTTGTTGATCTGGGCGGCGTTGACGGACTTCTCCATGTCACCGACATGGCCTGGCGTCGGGTCAACCACCCCAACGAGATCCTGAACATCGGCGAAACCGTCAAGGTTCAGGTGATCAAGATCAACAAGGAAACCCATCGTATCAGCCTTGGCATGAAGCAGTTGCTGTCTGATCCGTGGGATGCGGTCGAAACGAAATTCGAACTGAATTCCGTTCACAAAGGGCGCGTGACCAACATCACCGATTACGGCGCATTTGTTGAGCTGGAAGCGGGCGTCGAAGGCCTGGTCCACGTTTCGGAAATGTCCTGGACCAAGAAGAACGTCCACCCCGGCAAGATCGTTTCGACCAGCCAGGAAGTCGATGTGATGGTTCTGGAGATCGACAGCGCCAAGCGCCGCGTGTCGCTGGGCCTGAAACAGACCATGCGCAACCCGTGGGAAGTCTTTGCCGAAACCCATCCGGTCGGGACAGAGATCGAAGGCGAGGTCAAGAACATCACCGAATTCGGTCTGTTCGTCGGGCTCGACAACGATATCGACGGTATGGTTCACCTTTCCGATCTGAGCTGGGATCAGCGCGGCGAGGATGCGATTCAAGAATACCGCAAGGGCGATATGGTCAAAGCCGCCGTCACCGAGGTTGATGTCGAGAAAGAGCGCATTTCCCTTTCGGTCAAGGCCTTGGGTGCGGATACCTTCTCTGACGCGGTTGACGGTGTGAAACGCGGTTCGGTCATCACCACGACCGTTACCGCCATCGAAGACGGCGGCATCGAGGTTGAGTATAACGGCATGAAATCCTTCATCCGCCGCTCAGACCTTTCGCGCGATCGTGCCGATCAACGACCAGAGCGGTTCCAGGTTGGCGACCATGTTGACGCGCGCGTGACCAATGTCGACAGCAAGACCCGCAAATTGGGTCTGTCTATCAAGGCCCGCGAAATCGCCGAAGAGAAAGAAGCGGTAGAGCAGTATGGTTCTTCCGATTCAGGCGCTTCACTGGGCGATATTCTGGGTGCGGCGCTCAAAGGCGGCGACGACAAATAAGCATCGCGACATTTGTATTTTGTAAAGGCCTCGCCCATCGGCGGGGCCTTTGCTTTTGGCGCGAATCGGTAGACCGCAATCATGGGAAATTGCCGCAACCGCACGGGGCTGAGACGGCATATTCTGCACCGCAAAGGCTGCAAAGCGACCAAAAACCGACACGCATTTTTCAGATGCGGCAAAATTCTTCGCTTTTCCAAAGGCTTTCCTGTTTGTCCATGACGTGATTGGGCCTATAGTCGGGCAGAAGAAAAAAACGGCTGCCGTCGTAAGGGACAGACCGCAAGGGGGGTTTGAATGATCCGGTCCGAATTGATTCAGAAAATATCAGAAGAGAATCCGCATCTCTTCCAGCGTGACGTTGAAAAGATCGTGAACACGATTTTTGAGGAAATTGTCGAGGCCATGGCCAAGGGTGACAGGGTCGAACTGCGCGGTTTCGGGGCGTTTTCGGTCAAGCACCGCGATTCACGCACCGGGCGCAATCCGCGCACAGGCGAATCCGTCGAGGTCGAAGAAAAGCATGTGCCCTTCTTCAAGACCGGCAAGCTCTTGCGCGACCGCCTTAATGGGGGGTAAGCAGCAATCATGCTGCGCACATTACGCCTGATCTTTCTAGCCGTTTTGGGCATCGCCTTGCTGGCGGTGGCCTCGGCCAATCGTATACCCGTCACCTTGCGGCTGTTGCCCGAAGAGATGGACAGTTTTCTAGGCTTCGGCTGGTCGGTGGAACTGCCGCTTTTCCTGGTGATTTTCGCTGGAATTGTAGCGGGGCTTGGAATTGGTTTTGTCTGGGAATGGTTTCGTGAAGCCAAGCATCGGTCCGCAGCGTCCCTGCATCGTCGTGAGGCCGGGCAATTGAAGCGCGAGGTAAGCCGCCTACGCGCCGAAAAGGCCGAACCGCAGGATGAAGTGCTGGCGCTGCTTGAGGGCAACGGATCGGCGCGATAAGGCTGGCCGATGACAACCAGAGTCAAGATATGCGGGTTGCGCGATGCGGCCAATCTTGCTGCTGCCGTTGACATGGGCGCGGCCTATGTCGGATTCGTCTTTTTTCAAAAATCGCCACGCCATCTGGGAATACCCTCCGCCGCGAAACTGGCCGTGGACGTTTCGCCCGGCGTTGCCAAGGTCGCTTTGACCGTCAATGCCTCGGACGCGGAACTGGATGCGATTACCGGTTCTGTGCCGCTCGATATGTTGCAACTTCACGGGGATGAGTCGCCGGAACGCGTGCGCGAGGTTCGCGCCCGCTATGGTTTGCCGGTAATGAAGGCGGTTGGCGTGGCCGGGCCGGAAGATATTGAAAAGCTGGATGTCTACGGAAAGGTTGCCGACCAGTTGCTGGTCGATGCAAAACCGCCCAAGGATGCCGTGCTGCCGGGCGGCAATGGGTTGGCTTTCGATTGGTCGCTGATCGCGCGGAAATACTGGCCTTGTCCGTGGATGCTGGCGGGCGGCCTGACGCCCGACAATGTTGCCGAGGCGATCCGGCTGACCGGGGCGCAGCAGGTCGATGTATCATCCGGGGTGGAGACCGCTCCGGGGGTAAAGGATGCCGCGCTGATCCGTGCGTTCATCAAGGCGGCTGGGGCATGACCATCTTGTTTCGCGAAGCGCAGCGCGCGGATGTGCCGACGATTGTCGCCCTGTTGGTCGATGACCAATTGGGGGCCACGCGTGAAAGCGACAGTATGGATATGTATCTCGCGGCTTTTGACCGACTGCATCAGGAGCATGGCAATACGCTTATTGTCGGTGAGGCGGATGGCAGGATCGTTGCGACCTATCAGTTGACGGTGATCACCGGGCTGTCGCTGCGGGCGGCGAGGCGGGCGCAGATTGAATCGGTGCGGGTGGCCAGCGATCTGCGGGGGCAGGGCATCGGGGCGCTGATGTTTGCCGATGCCGAGGCACGGGCGCGCGATGCCGGGTGTTCGCTGATCCAACTGACCATGAACAAGGACCGCACAGACACGGCGCGGTTCTACCAAAGGCTCGGCTTTACGCCCAGCCACATTGGCTATAAACGCGAGCTGACCTGAACGGAGTTTCCCATGGCCGACGATCTTTTCAACAGCTTCATGAATGGCCCCGATGAAAAAGGCCGGTTCGGTGATTTCGGCGGGCGGTTTGTTTCAGAGACGCTGATGCCGCTGATCCTTGATCTGGAGGCGCGGTACGAACACGCCAAGACCGACCCGACTTTCTGGGCTGAAATGGACGATCTTTGGAAACATTACGTCGGCCGTCCAAGCCCGCTTTACTATGCCGACCGGCTGACCAAACATCTGGGCGGTGCCAAGGTATATATGAAGCGAGATGAGCTGAACCATACCGGCGCACACAAGATCAACAATGTGCTGGGCCAGATCATTCTGGCGCGGCGTATGGGCAAGACCCGGATCATCGCTGAAACCGGGGCGGGCC
>JBATDH010000348.1:0-9960 GCA_049663365.1 Albidovulum sp.
CATCCGCATTCAGTACCGACAGTGTCGCGCCCATACCCTCGGCCACAGGTTGCAACGGCGCAACAAACCGACCATCGCAGACAAGCAGCTTCGCGCCCGAATCCGCCAGGAAATAGCCGATTTCCGCGGGCGTATAGGCGCTGTTAAGCGGCAGGAACACGACGCCCGCCGCTATGGCCCCGGCAACAAGAGCCAACATTTCGGGGCTTTTGTCCAGTTGCAGCGCCATCCGGTCGCCGGGCTTCAAACCCAGTGCAACAAGCGTATTGGCAAAGCGGGCCGCTTGGGAAAGGAAATCACCGTAACTTTGCGTCCGCCCGTCCGGCAGGCGCAGGAAAACCGCGTTGCTACCGATATGTCGGGCGAAGAGTCCGTCAAAAAGATGGTTAGGCATTTCTTGTCCCTCGGGCCAATGCCCGGTTAACCGCATCCAGTTGCAATTTCTAGCGTCTGACAGTCCCGAACACGAGACTGGCTACGAAAAGACCGGCCGCAGCTACCACGATCGACGGCCCCGCCGGGGTGTCGAATTGCAAGGATGCCCAAAGCCCGCCCAGAACCGACACGGCCCCCACGCCAACGGCACCCGCCGCCATCACCTCGGGGCTTTGTGCCATACTGCGTGCGGTTGCTGCCGGAATGATCAGCAAGGCCGCGATCAACAAGGCACCGACGATCTTTATGGCCACCGCTACGACCAGCGCCAGCGCGATCACCAGCACCAGCTTTTCACGGCGTGGATCAAGCCCTGCCGCCTGCGCCAGTTCTTCGTTCAGCGTTGCCGTCAGCAACCCTGACCAGCGCCAGACCAGCAGCGCCAGAACCATCAACGACCCGCCCCATATCCAGATCAGATCACGCCCGCTGATCGCCAGTACATCGCCAAAAAGATAGGCAGAAAGATCGACCCGCAACCCCGGTACAAAGGACACCGCGACCAGACCCAATGCCAGCGCCGAATGGGCCAGAACGCCCAAGACCGTGTCAGCGGCATGACCCTTGCTGCCAAGTGCCGTTATTGCAAAGGCCATCGCCAGGGCGACGGCGACCGTCCCGGCGTAGACGGGCAATGACGTGGCCAGTGCCAGCGCCACGCCCAGTATCGATGCATGGGCGGTTGCATCGCCGATATAGGCCATGCGACGCCAGATCACGAACGCCCCAAGCGGACCGGCCGCAAGGCTGAGCCCGATCCCGGCCAGCCCGGCACGGATCAGAAAATCATCCGGCATTCGCGGCCTCAGGGCTGTGGTCATGATGGCTGTGGTCATGATGACTGTGGGCCTCGTGGTCATGGTCGTGCTCATGGCGGTACAGCGCCAGCGCGCCGCCGGTGCCCTGCCCAAACAGCGCCCGGTATTCGGGCGCAGCCGACACCACGCGCGGTGTGCCTTCGCAACAGATATGCCCGTTGAGGCAGATGATCCGGTCTGAGGCGCTCATCACCACATGCAGATCATGGCTGACCAGCAAGACCGCTGCCCCTGTTTCGGCACGCAACTCCGCCAGCAACCGGTAAAACCCGGCGGCTCCGGCCTGATCCAGCCCCTGTGTCGGTTCATCCAGGATAAGGATATCCGGTTCTGACAATATCGCCCGTGCCAGCAGCACGCGCTGCAACTGACCGCCTGAAAGCTGTGAAAACTGGCGCGGGCCAAGGGCCGCCACGCCGGTTCGTTCCAAGGCGGCAATTGCCTTTCCATCTGAAACCCGGCGCGGCAGGGACAAGAACCGCCGCACTGTCATCGGCAGTTGGGCATCAACATGCAAACGCTGCGGCACATAGCCGATACGCAACGCCTCGCGACGGATGAGCGTGCCTTCCGCCAGGATTTCAAGCCCGATCAGGGCGCGCACCAAAGTGGATTTCCCCGATCCGTTCGGCCCGACGATGGTGACGATCTCGCCCGGTTCAATGGCGACAGTCACGCCCGCCAGCGGCGTCACTGCGCCGTGACGGACGGTCAGGCCGGTGGCGGCAATCAGCGGCATTCCCCACCCCCGAGACAGGCCGGACAAAGGCCCACAGCCTCGACATTCATCCGCTCGATCGTAAACCCGACAGTGGCGGCGGCAGCGTCCATGGCACCACGTACAGCCGGGGCAGACGCTTCGGCAACCAGTTGACAGGATGTGCAGATCAGGAAGGCCGGCACATGCGCCGTGCCGGGATGCATACAGGCTGTAAAGGCATTCAGCCGACGGATTCGGTGGGCCAGGCCCTGATCCACCAGAAATTCAAGCGCCCGGTAAGCCACCGGCGGCTGGTTGCCAAAACCGTCCTTGGCCAACCGTTCCAGAACATCATAGGCTCCCATCGCCTTGTGTGATTCCAGCAATATTTCCAACGCCCTGCGCCTTACCGGCGTCATTCTGGCGCCGCGCGCCGTACTTAGCGCATCAGCCCGTGCCAGGGTGCCTTTGGCACAATGGCTATGATCGTGCCGGATAAAGGCCAGACCGCTATCGTCCAGAGGCGAGATATCCGGCATGATTTTTCTCAAAGCTTCCTTGACATGTTATGCTATAACATACGATATCACGATTTGACTAGCAATGCTGAAAGAGACCGCCCATGCGCCTTGCCTCGATTTTCCCCATCGCGCTTTGCCTGTACGGCGCGCCGATACGGGCCGAGGTTCCGACCGTCATGACCGACATTCCGCCGATCCATTCTTTGGTCGCACAGGTGATGGGCGACCTTGGCAATCCGGTTCTTTTACTGGAACCTGGTGGCGACGCCCATGATTTTCAACTGCGTCCGTCGCAAGCCAGTGCCCTTGCTGATGCCGATGCGATCTTCTGGATCGGTCCGAACCTGACCCCCTGGCTTGACCGCGCACTGGCCATCACGCCGGATGCGGTTTCGGTGCCATTGCTGGAAACGCCCGGAACGATCTATCGGACCTACGACGACAGCGGCCACCACGCCCATACCGAACAATCGGGGCCAGATGCGTCCCCGACGGAGGGACCGCAGGGGCATTCCGACATTGACCCCCATGCCTGGCTCGACCCGACCAACGCCGAGATTTGGCTGGGCCGGATCGCCGATGAACTGGCAGTGCTTGATCCTGGCAATTCCATCACCTACCGCGCCAATGCCTCGCTAAGCCAGGCAGCCATTGCAGCACTCGACGCCGATCTTCAGCTGCGGCTTGAGGCTACCAAAACCGCCCCGATCATAATTGCACATGACGCCATGGGCTATTTCGCCGGCCACTTCGGTCTGTCAATTGCCGCCACTGTTGCCACCGGCGATGCCGCCGACCCCGGTGCGGCGCATCTCTCTGAGATACGGGATTTGCTCGAAAAAGGCGGCATAGCCTGCATTTTTCCCGAAGCTCTGGGCAATCCGTCACGCATCGCCGTTCTCGCCGACGGGACCGACACGCGGATCGGCGAGGCGCTCGACCCCGAGGGGCGCATTCTTTCCCCCGGACCCGAGCTTTACGCAGAATTGCTAAGCAACCTCGCCACTGCAATTTCGGCCTGTGTCGCCCCACGCTAAAACGATCTGCCCATTGGATCGGTCTCGGCGCGGTCATGGCCACATCGGGAAACCGGGCAACCGAAAGGCGCGGCAGGGATATCGCCGCTTGACGCGCGGTCAGATTCCGCCATGGTGGATATTGTTTCAAGTTTTCTGAAAAACAGGAAATATGATGAAAACGCCCATGACCCTGCCCGGTCTTTTTGCCGATGCCGGTGAGCATTTCGGATTGTCGAGACCAGCCGGTCACTGCCTTGGGATGATCTGGCGGGCCGCACAGGCCCCCTGCGCGGATGATCTGACCAGAACGCTGGGCCTGTCACGGTCGAATGTCTCGACGGCCCTGAAAGAGCTTCGCGGTTGGGGGTTGGTTTCGGTGGCCCGTGCGCCGGGGGACCGCAAGGAATATTTCATGGCCCCATCCGATCCCTGGGAACTGATCCGCGCGGTCATGGCCGCCCGACAAAGACGCGCCATCGCGCCAATACTGGACCGGCTTCTTGCCGCCGAGGCCGAAAGCCCCGACGCCCGTATCGCTGCCCTGCATGCCGCCCTTGAAACCGTGTCAGACTGGACAACCCGGCTGGGCTCGGCCACGCCCGCCGAAATAGCCCGGCACTTCGCTCAAGGCGAAGATGCGATGCCGACGGTAGAACCGGCCAAGAAAAAGAAAACAAAAAAGAAGAAACGCAAAGCGCAATAGAGCGTTTCAAATTCGGACGTCAGACCAGCATGATACGGCCATCGACAAAAACGCAGTCGCGGTTTTGCAAGGCCGTTTCCACCTCTTCCTCGTTTGAAAAAAACAAGACCGACGGCTGATCGCCATCAACCCGCTGCATGGAAAATTCTTCGCCAGGCGTTTCCAGCACCGACCATATGGTCCTTTCGCGGTTTTCGTGACCTAGCCAAAAGGAAATCGACTGGCCGGTTGCTTTCAATTCTTCGTCGTCCTGCAATGCCAGCGCAACTGGCCCGTCTGCCATCTGATATCCTTCGGCCGACAGCATTTCCTTGGCCATGGCAAGGCTGCTGCCGCTGGCCAGATCAAATTCGTCGCCGATCAACGGCACAATGCCAAATGATCCGCCCGCAAAGATCAACACTTTCTCACAGCGCACGGGCGCTACCGGATGCACCCATAATTCCAATGCGATCGGGTCGGTGGCCTCGTCTTCCCCAAGATAGAACACTTGCGCGTCCTCGAGCACTTCCGTGTCGCTTTCATCCTCTTCCAGCAACGACAAATCCATCAGCGGCGTTACAACTGACGGCCCGCCGCCGCTGCCACGTGCCAGATGAACGACATAGTAAGGTGCGTCCGCGTCCTGGGCGACGACAAGACAGTCATTGCCGTCAACATGCATCGCCACCACCTGAAATCGCGCCACGGCCAACGCATGGTCCGGTATAATCTTGCGGCGCAGACTTCGACCCAGCCGCCACGCTTCTATTCGTCCGGTTCTGCGCCATCCGTCTGGTAAATCGACCATCTAAATTCCTTTCACAGCCAAAAACACGCGGCCCCTGAAAAATTCCGGCGCAGTTTGCATCCTGCGCAATGTCAACGCCCCACCCCAGCGCGTCCATCCCGCTGATCCAATATATCTGCGGCTGGCGCAGCGTCAGTTTGACAGATGGAATACATGTAGCAAGGAAAACCTTAACGGCTTTTACGGCATTTTCACTTACCGCCAAAATCCCAAACGTGGCTTGACAAATTCACGCCGTTGCGCGAATAACCGCGCCGGTTCGGGGCAGTAGCTCAGTTGGGAGAGCGCGTCGTTCGCAATGACGAGGTCAGGGGTTCGATCCCCCTCTGCTCCACCAAGTTACCTGTCTGATTTGAGATACCCTGTTTGGATCATCCTCATCGAACCGCTCGGATTTTATAACGCCGAGCGATCGAATAGAGCGCTCAAAAAACGAACGCCCGATGGCGCGTTCTTTCACCCGGTACAGATGAACCAAGCGGCATGAAACCCGATCCCAGTGTATCTTGGCGAGGCCGCAAACCTGTCCGAAAAATCCGGGCCATTTCAAAGGCAGTAGGCCTTAATCATGGTCATGCGGACCCAGCCGGTTATGGAGCCGGGCGTCATGCGTCGCGAAATGTCCGCTGAACCAATTGCCCAGAACACCCACCAACCGTTCTGCGGCCTGTGACGATGACGCCGGTTCACCGTCCATAAGATCGCGCAGCGCGTCGATCAGGCGTTCGTGATCGGCTTTATGCGCCTCCAGTTGATCATAGTCGGCCAACCGCATCTGCCGTTCCTCATGCGCGAAATGCGACGACACGGCGCGCAGAAGATCACCGTAAGCGCGGTCGACATCGCCGCTACCCCCTTCGCCCAGGATCGCGCCGGCGGTGCTGTTCACCAGATCAATCAACTCGCGATGCTCGTGGTCCACCGCCGGATCGCCGACGCTGAATTCGGGTTTCCAGTCGATCAGGGCCATGTGGTACCGCCTTTCCGGTTAGTGGAAGATGAACCCACCCGCCTCGGCACTATAGTCGATGGCCATGCTTTCGGCAGGGGCAAGCGTGATACGTCGCTCGGCCGTGTTGGTAAACTCTGTCATCGCGGGATCGTCGCGCAGGCGCAAGGCGATATCATGATCACCCGCCGGAACCTCAAAGCGTTGATATATCCGCGACGGCCCGCTGCCCGATAACCCGGTCGGCGGCAAATTGCGCGCCAGAACCGTGGTGCCGTCAAGGTCAAGTTCCACATAAACCGGGGCGCGACGACGCTCGCAAATCTCTTTTTGCCGCATGTTGCGGGCCAACGCGGCCAGTTCTTCGGCGCTGCGCGGGCGGCAGTTGCGCACCCCGCTTTGGGTAAAGCTGAGGCGGATCAGCGCGGTATCCTTGGGCAGGCTTTGCCAGGCGGGACTTTCCGACAGCCACGCGGTGCCGATCACGACACAAAGGCTCAGGATCGCGCCCATGATAAGATGATGCCAACGCCCGCTCATTCCGCCGCACTCCGGCTTGCTTTCTTGCGGGCATCCGCCTTTTCGTCGTCTTCAATCGGGCGGATGTTTTCAAAGACGGGCATCGCGGCCAGCCGTTCTGAAAACGCGGTGATTTCCCGGTCCAGACGGCTTTCCTCGGTCGGTCCGGCCCAGACGGTCAGCACCCGTTCGCGCGGCACACGTGCGCGCAGATAGGGGTCACGTTCGCGGGCGATGCGCTGGCGGGTCCATTCAACGCCAAACCGGTTCTGGCAATCGCGTTCAGCACAGCCCGCGATGCATACACCATCCGCAAGCCCGCGGCTGATGATGAAATCCAGAATGGCCGGGGGTGCCATGGCAACACAAGGCAGTTCCACCCGCCCCGGCGCGGTGCCTTCGCCCGCCCCATAACCGCATGATAGCGTCAGCACACGTCCCGATCCGGCATCGCCTGCCAGTGCTTCGGCCGCGTCAATGAGCTTGGCGCGCAGCTCGGCCAGCGTAAAGTCCGGCAGGTCGATCCCGGTGATCAGGTCGCCCGACCGGCGGAAGGGCGATGACGACGGGCACGACCCCATGCAGATACCGCAGGCCACACAGCGCGCAGGGTTGACTGAAACCTCGAACTGGAAAGGGGCACCGTCGGACCGGGGCTCCAACCGGATGGCGGTATAGGGGCAATCGGCGACACAACGCGCGCAGCCATTGCAGAAATCGAGGAATACCTGTGCCGCCCCGCCCTCGGTTTTCGGCGGCAACCAGGGCAGACCGACAAGCAGCAGCGTGAAAATCACCACCCCGGCCCAGATCACGCCTGACGGCACTGACTCGATCACCGGATAGAGGCTGAGCAGGAACCAGTCCAGCCCGACGCTTTGCGGCACGGTGGCAAGGTCTGCCGGGCCTTGCAGCGGGGCGGGGTAAACCAGCGATCCGACGACCAGTGCCACCAGCAAGATGATCGCCAGACCGCGCGGCGGACGGGTTCGTGCCTCGGTTATGCGTTGGATATGTATCCACATCATCAACAGCAGCAGCAAAGGGATCGCGATATGCAAAAACACCATGAGCGTGAAAAACCGCCCCGACAGCATTTCCGGTGCCAGAAAATTCCGGGCGATGGGTTCGCCAAAAATGCCAAGCGTATCAAGAAGTTCGGTCGTGGCGACCGCAACATATTGGGCCAGCTTGTCCCAGACCAGCCAATAGCCGGTGATGCCGGAAAGATAGACGAACCAGATCACCGGCACACCCGTCACCCAGGAAAACCACCGCGTTCCGCGATATCGATCCATGGCGAATTCACGGATCAGGTGGGTGAACATGACCAATACCATCAGATCCGAGGCATAGCGGTGCACACTGCGCGCAACGCCCGCGTGCCACCAGTGATCACGGCTGAGCCAGTCGACGGATGAATAGGCCGCCGTCACCCCGGTATCGAAGAAGATGAAGAGGTAGATACCCGTGATTGCGACAATCCAGAACAGGAACCAGCCGATGGGCCCAAGCTGCGCCAGAGGGTTCCAATCGGCACCGAAAATCCGGTCGAGCCCGCGTTCGCCACGATCAAAACCGCGCCGAAGCACGGCACGCAGTCCTGTCATCCTGCAACCCCGCGTCTCGGTGACTTCGCGGCAGCCTTCAGCGCCTGACGGCGTTCAAGCCAGAGCCGGACAATGATCCAACCCATCAGCATCAAAGAGGTGCCGCCAAAGAAGATACCAAAAAAGATA
Source organism: Albidovulum sp. (assembly GCA_049663365.1). Classification (GTDB taxonomy): domain Bacteria; phylum Pseudomonadota; class Alphaproteobacteria; order Rhodobacterales; family Rhodobacteraceae; genus Albidovulum. The sequence goes on from JBATDH010000348.1 coordinate 8,194, forward strand.
CTGTAGTCAAACCGATATGCCCCCGTAAGCGGGTTGTAGACGGTGCAGATAAAGGTCAACCGGTCCCAAAGGTCAGCGGGTGCGATTGACCGTGTCACCCGACCCAGCGTCAGATCTTTCAATGGTTCCAGCAACATCGGTAGCGGAAAATCCTCGCCATAAATCTGGCGATAGACGCGGCCCTCGGCATCGAGGATCGAGGTCTGCGTCACATGGGCAAACCCGCCCGCTGCCGCGGCATAGGAAAACCCCAGATCCTTCAGAAACGCCTTGGTCGTTGCCGCATCGGCGCTGGCAATGAACCAGCCCGGTTCTCCCGTCAGGCTATGGGTTCCAGCGAAACCGGCCAACTGTCCGGGCCGGTCGCCGCTGGCATCGAAACCGAAGGTCAGAACAGTGAAACTGTCTTCGCCCAATACCCGCCGCGCCTCGATCACTGAGGCGTGCAAATGATCGGTGACGATCGGGCAAACGGTGGCACAACTGGTGTAAATCAGCGACACGACCAACGGTTTGCCCCGCAGGTCCGCAAGGTCCAATTCACGCCCGCGATGATCGCGCAACACATGTGCCCCGGTCATCGTACCGATGGCGGCCTGACTTTGTGTATAGGCGACCTCGGCCTCCAGTTTGGCGGCGATGGCAGGGGCCGCTGCCATAAAGATGGCCAGCACCGCCGCTACAAACCGTTTCAGAATGCCCATGCCACGGCCCGGTCGGCAATCACGCCCAGCCCCAGAAGCGAGAATTGCAAAAGCGAGGCAAAGAATGTGGCCATCGCGGTCTTGCGGTCATCCTTGCGCACCAGAAGCCAGCTCTTGATCAGGAAATTCCCGCCGCCGATCACTGCGCAGGCACCGTAGATCGGTCCGAGCCCGTAGAAAAGCGGCCCCAGCGACAGCAGCACCAGAAAGAGCACATGAATGAAAATCACCGGCCCCCAGACGGAATGCTCGGTGACGACGGGCAGCATCGGCACCCCCGCCCGCCGATAGTCCTCGCCCTTGGCGGCGGCGAGCGCCCAGAAATGCGGTGGCGTCCAAAGGAAAAGAGAGGCGGCAAGGAAAATCGGCACCGGCCCGATGGCCGGGCCATATTCAGGTGCAGCGGCGGCGGCCCCGGCGAGCAGCGCAAAACTGCCCGACGCACCGCCGATAACCACGTTCCAGACGCTGCGGCGTTTCAGCCAGACGGTGTAGACAAAGGCATAGGTCGCGGCCCCCAGGAACACCAGAACCGTCGCCAGCGTACCGCCCACCGACCAACCCATGAAAAGCGACCCTGCCAGCAACGCGGTGAAAGAGACAGGCCAGATCGCCCCGGCCTTCAACGTCTTGCTGGCAAAGGGCCGGTTGAAGGTGCGCGCCATCAACCTATCGGTGTCACGCTCATAATAGTGGTTGAACGCCCCCGCCGCCCCCGATGCGCCAAGGACCGCGACAGTAAAGACCATTGCCTCGATCCAGCCCATCGCCCCGCCCGCGGTCAGCACACCGACAAGGGCCGCCAGGGCGACAAAGGATCCGATCCGCAGTTTCAGAATCGAGGCGGTCATGGACATCGCGGTCAGCATCGGCGTGGTCCCGTCATTGGTCCGGCGATCAGTTGAACAGCCAGAGTTCCGAGAGATACTTCCAGTTGACGAAGTAGTAGAGCACGAAGCAGGTGAAGAATATCGTCACCAGAACGATGGTGCCGGGCAGCTTGGGATGCATCTCGCTGCCATAGGTCGTCACCGATTCGCGCCCCTTGTCATGCAGCGGGAAT
>JBATDH010000349.1:0-12814 GCA_049663365.1 Albidovulum sp.
AAAAGGCCAGGTTCGGTGCCGTCGTGGATGGCACCACGACGACCCGCGCCACCGTACCCTCTGGCGTGACCGAGACGATCCTACCGCTAGAATACTGGCCAATCCACAGATTGCCGTCCGGGGCGAATTCCATGCCGTCCGGATAGGCAGCGATACCGGACTCGGGATCGATCACTGCCAACCGGACGAACAGCCGTCGGTCTGACAGACTGTGGTCAGCGCCGATGGCGAAGGAAATCACCCGCCCGGCCTCCGACTCGATGACGAACAGACGGTCACCGGTTGGAGCCAGGGCGATGCCGTTGGCGTAGTGGAGATCGTCGGCGACCGGAACCGGCTGCCCTCCCGGCGACAGGGCATAGACCTTGCCGGCGATCGGCGCCGACTCCCAGGGGCCGGATGCCGTCACGAAGACGCCGCCCATGCCATCCGAAGTCAGGTCGTTCGGGCCGACCATGGCGTCGCCATTGGCATCTGTCGCGAAGACCTTCTGCGTCTCGCCGGTTTGCGACACCCGAACCAAGGTGCCGCTGTCGTAGCAGGTTATCAGGAAGTCACCGTCGAACGGCAGTACCGCGGAAGGCCCGCAGCCGTCCTGCTGCCAGAGCGTCGATTTTGCCGACCCGTCCCAGACATCCAGGGTGTTTCCGGCATATTCGACATAATAGAGTTTTCCGTCCATGACATACGGACCTTCGGGAAAGGCCGCATCGCCATCTATGACGACGGGATCGGCGCCGGCCATGCCCCCGGCAAAAATCAGGGCGCAGGCCAAGGTCGACAGTTTTCGATAGTTGCGCATAATCACCTCTATTTCGAGACTAGGTGCGGAAACAGTAGTCCCGCCCGCCGCTTCGCGCAATGCCGACGGCACCATTCGGTGCTTGCCTTCAGCACGCTGTCTGCGCACTGTCCGGTGACGCAATTCCGGTTCTCGGAGCCCACGGAAATGACGCAGACAGCCCGACTTCCCGGTGCCATCTGGGCGCTGGGGTTTGTGAGCCTGTTCATGGATGTCTCGTCCGAGATGATCCACGCGCTTTTGCCGCTTTTCCTGACCGGGACGCTTGGCGCATCGGCGCTGATCCTCGGTCTGGTCGAGGGCGTGGCCGAGGCTACGGCGCAGATCACCAAGGTTTTTTCCGGTGCGCTGTCGGACCGGTTCGGGCGGCGCAAACCGCTGGCGGTTCTGGGTTATGGGCTTTCGGCGGTGACCAAACCATTATTTGCCTTTGCCGTCGCGCCGTGGCTGGTTCTGGGCGCGCGCTTTGCCGACCGGGTCGGCAAGGGTATTCGTGGGGCCCCGCGTGACGCGCTGGTCGCCGATCTGACACCGGCAGGACAGCGCGGCGCGGCCTTCGGGCTGCGCCAGACCATGGATACCGTGGGGGCCTTTGCCGGGCCATTGATGGCCATTGCCATCATGGGGGCGTCAGGGGGCGATATCCGGCTGGTGTTCATGCTGGCCACCCTTCCGGCGCTGATGGCGGTGGCGATCCTGATCCGGGGGGTTGAGGAGCCGCCACGAAATGGCCCGCCCGGCCCGCGCCCGAAGCTGGACCGCGCCAGCCTTGCGGCGCTTGGCCGACCCTTCTGGGCGATTACCGGTGTTGGCGCGATGCTGACCCTGGCGCGGGTGTCCGAGGCGTTCCTGATCCTGCGCGCCGCCGATCTGGGTCTGGCGGTGGCGTTGGCACCGATCGTGCTGGTGGTCATGAACGTGGTCTATGCAGGCTCGGCCTGGCCGGTGGGGGTATTGTCCGACCGGATCGGTAAACGCGGGCTGTTGCTGGCCGGTTTTGGCGTTCTGGCATTGGCACATCTGGTCCTGGCCGTTGCCACAGGAATAGGGGTGGCGTTGGCCGCAATTGCACTTTGGGGACTGCATATGGGCTTGACCCAAGGCTTTCTGGCCGCCGAGGTGGCCGACAAGGCCCCGGCGGATTTCCGGGGGACGGCCTTTGGTGTTTTCAACCTGGTGACGGGTCTGGCACTGTTGGCGGCCAATGCGTTTGGCGGGGCCTTGTGGGTTTTCGCTGGTCCGGCAGGGACGTTTGGCGCGGGAGCAGGCGTCGCATTGCTGGCGCTCACCTTGTTCGCGACGCGCAGATAGGGGGGATCATCCCTTCTTTTCAGGGAACGCCACCGGGCCGCCGTGTTTTTCCCAGGTGGAAAACCCCTCTTTCAGATGGGCGGCGTCAAAGCCCATGTCTTGCAAGGTCGCCACGCTGAGCGCCGACCGCCAGCCCGAGGCGCAATGGAAGACGAACTTCTTTTTCTCGCCAAAGATCGGCTTAAAATAGGGGCTTTGCGGATCGACCCAGAATTCGAGCATCCCGCGAGGGCAGTGGAAACTGCCAGGGATGAAGCCCGATCTTTCGCGTTCGCGCGGATCACGCAGATCGACGATGACCACGCCCGGATCACCGATCATGGCGATGGCCTGCGGGGTCTCGACCTCTTCGATGCGGGCGCGGGCGGCGGCGACCATGTCGGCGGCGGTAGTTTTGAGGTGGGGCATGGTCAGGGTTCCTTGGTGGGTTGGTACGTATTGACAGGGCGGCGGAGCGCGCTATGGATCGGGGGCAGTGCCGCCGCTAAAGGCGACAGTCGTAAGCCCAGTATGGGGCGATCAAGCGCGAAAGAGCCAGTTGCAAAATGACCGACCTATCCGCCGTTTCGCTTTGGGCCAGAACCGCCGAAGAGTCCGATTTTCAGGCCCCCCTGACCGGAATCGGCATGGTCGATCTGGCGATCATCGGTGGCGGATTTACCGGCCTGTCGACCGCGCTGCATGGGGCCGAGCGCGGTTTGTCCTGCCATGTGCTGGAGGCGGAAAGCATCGGCTATGGTGGATCGGGACGCAATGTCGGGCTGGTCAATGCCGGGCTGTGGCTGCCGCCGCAGGATGTGCGGGCGAAGATGGGCGAGGCGCGGGGCGCTGCGCTGATCGACCTGTTGGGCGGCGGGCCGGATTATGTCTTTGATCTGATCGAAAAACATCAGATCCGCTGCGAAGCGGTGCGGACAGGCACCATTCATGCCGCACATTCGCCCAAGGGATTGCGGGATCTGGAACGGCGCTGGGCGGAATGGCAGCGGCTGGGCGCGCCGGTCGATCTGCTCGATGCCGATGAGACGGCGGGCCGGATCGGCACCAGGGTTTTTCACGGCGGGCTGCTCGACAGGCGCGCGGGCACCATCAATCCGATGGGCTATGCGCGGGGTCTGGCGCGGGCGGCACAGGCGGCAGGGGCGTTGATTTCAACCGGCGTGATGGCGCAATCGCTCAGGCGCGATGGCGACGGCTGGCGGGTTGGCACCAACAAGGGCACGATCCGGGCGAAATCGGTGGTGATCGCGACCAACGCCTATAGCGGCGATCTCTGGCCGGGGCTGAAAGGCACCTTCACCACCATCCGGTTCTTTCAACTGGCAACCGAACCCTTGGGCGAGCGTGCCGCCTCGATCCTGCCGGGTGGGCAGGGGATTTGGGATACCGGCACCATCATGTTTTCGCTGCGCCGCGATGCCTTTGGCCGGTTGATCATCGGGTCGATGGGCGAGGTGATCGGCGGGCTTTCTGAGCGCTGGGCGCGCGCCATGCTGCGCCGCCTGTTTCCCGCGCTGGGGCCGGTCGAATTCGAGTCCCGCTGGCACGGCGAGATTGCCATGACCCCGGATCATCTGCCGCGCATTCATCGGCTCGCCGAGGGGCTTTATACGCCCATCGGCTATAACGGGCGGGGGATTTCACCGGGCACGATGTTCGGCAAGGCGATGGCCGGGTTGCTGAGCGGCGGCGATGAGCAGGCATTGCCGATGCCGGTGACGGAGTTGCGACCGGTTCGCATGGGTTGGGCGCAGGGGCCGTTTTACCGGGCGGCTTTTGCGGCCAATCAGTTTTGGCGGGGGTTTTGATTTTTAGTCAGTTGTCGTTGTCATCCGCGCGGAATCAAGGCGAAACCACCGCGCGAGCGCCTGCCCGCCCCGACGGGCTGGCACTTTGTCACCAGCGCGCTGAGAGCCGTTGTTGGAAGAAACTCTGGTCATAAAATGCCTTGCTCAGACGTTGCAGCGCCAACCCGCGGGCGGGCACTCGCGCGGGCCTCTCCCAACAACAGAGAGTTTACAAGCACCATCGGGATTGCTACCACCCGATTGCTCGTTGCATGTGGGGAGTGAGCATCCGTGACCGATGCCCAAAGACATACGGGGATGGCGAAGGGGCGATGGCAGGGCTGGCCACCGCACTGAACGCCCGTCTACCCCCTTCGGCCCCGAAACGGCCCCTCATCTGAGTGATTTCCGACATGACCGACCACAGCTTTGTCACCGACGGCGGCGTTAACGTTACCCGCCGCGAAACCCCCGCCGATTACGCCACCGCGATTGAAACCCTGATCGACCGGCTGGACGATCACTGCGGGGTGCTTCTGAGTTCCAATTACGAATATCCGGGGCGCTATACGCGCTGGGATATCGGTTTTGCCGAACCGCCCTTGATGATCGAAAGCCGGGGGCGGCAGATGAAAATCGCGGCGCTGAATGCGCGCGGCGAGGTGCTGCTGGGCTTCGTGCGACCCGTTGTCGAGGCGCTGGCGGCGGTGGAAAACCTTGTGGCCGAAGCGACGACCCTGACGCTGAAAATTCGCGAACCGGAACGGCTATATAATGAAGAAGAACGGTCGCGGGCGCCTTCGGTCTTTTCGGTGCTGCGGGCGATTATCGGGCTTTTCCGCTCGGAGGAGGACAGCAATCTGGGGCTTTACGGCGCTTTCGGCTATGATCTGGCGTTTCAGTTTGAACCGATCGAGTTCAAGCTGCCCCGCCCTGCCGATCAGCGCGATCTGGTGCTGTTTCTGGCCGATGAGCTAATCGTGGTGGACCATTATTCGGCGCGGGCCACGCGGCTGAGTTATGAGTTTGCCAAAGGCGGCAAGACGACGGTGGGGCAAAAGGGTGGTGGGGCTGCGGTTCCCTTCAAACCGGGGCGGACTGATCTTCCGCGTGGTGATCATGCGCCCGGCGAATATGCCGATCTGGTGCGCGAGGCCAAGAAAAGCTTTCGCCGTGGCGACTTGTTCGAAGTGGTGCCGGGGCAGGTGTTCTATGAGCAATGCAAGGACAGCCCGGCGGCAATTTTCCGGCGGCTGAAGGTGATCAACCCCGCACCTTTCGGCTTTCTGATGAATATTGGCGCCGCCGAATATCTGGTCGGCGCCAGCCCGGAAATGTTTGTGCGCGTCACCGGGCGGCGGGTGGAAACCTGCCCGATTTCCGGCACCATCAAGCGCGGGGCCGATGCGATTGAGGACAGCGAACAGATACTGAAACTCCTTCAGTCCAAGAAGGAAGAGAGCGAGTTGACCATGTGCTCGGATGTCGACCGCAACGACAAGAGCCGGGTGTGTGAACCGGGATCGGTGCGGGTGATCGGGCGGCGGCAGATCGAGATGTATTCGCGGCTGATCCATACGGTTGACCATATCGAAGGGCGGCTCCGCGCCGGCATGGATGCCTTTGATGCCTTCCTGTCCCATGCCTGGGCGGTGACGGTGACGGGTGCGCCCAAGCTTTGGGCGATGCGGTTCATCGAGGCGCATGAAAAATCCACCCGTTTCTGGTATGGCGGGGCCGTTGGCGCGATGCAGTTTGACGGCAACATGAATACCGGCCTGACGCTGCGCACCATCCGCATCAAGGACGGAGTGGCCGAAGTGCGCGCCGGGGCCACGTTGCTCAATGACAGCGAGCCGGAGGCCGAAGAGGCCGAGACCGAGTTGAAAGCCTCGGCGATGCGCGCGGCCATTCGCGGCGACATGGGGCCGGGGGGCAATGCCGGGGCCAAGGGGCGCGCGCAGGTGGGGGCCGGACGGCGGGTGCTGCTGGTCGATCACGAGGACAGTTTCGTTCATACGCTGGCCAATTATTTCCGCCAGACCGGGGCCGAGGTGCTGACCGTGCGCAGCCCGGTGCCCGAGGCGGTGATCGACGGATTTCTGCCCGACCTGATGGTGCTGTCGCCGGGGCCGGGAAGCCCTGCGGATTTCGACTGCCACGCCAGTATCGACAAGGCACTGGCACGGGGGCTGCCGATATTCGGTGTCTGCCTCGGGCTTCAGGCGCTGGGCGAATATCATGGCTGCACCTTGGCACAACTGGACGAGCCGATGCACGGCAAACCGTCGCGCGTGACGGTGACGCATCCGGGTTGCGTGTTCGCCGGGTTGCCCGACCAGGTGACCATCGGGCGCTATCATTCCCTGCATGTCCTGCCCGACACACTGCCGGTCGATCTGCGGGTGACGGCGATGACGGCGGACGGGGTAGTGATGGGTTTTGAACATCGCACCAAACCCATCGCCGCCGTGCAGTTCCACCCGGAATCAATCATGTCGCTGGGCGGTGACGCGGGCATCCGCATGATCGAGAATGTGGTGGGGGGGCTGGTAAGGCCCTTGAAAGGCAAAAATTTACGGCCCTGATCTGGGTTTGGTAGCTATCTTTTTCCGCCATCCAGCGTTGCCACGGGACCGTAGAGTTCCGGGCGGCGGTCGCGGAATACACCCCAGTAGTCGCGCAACCTTGCGATCTCATCCAGATCGAAACTGTGGGTCAGAACGGTTTCAGTCTCTCGGTCGGCTTCTGCCACCAGTTGGCCGAATTGGTCGGCGACAAAGGATGAACCGTAAAAGGTCATCTTTGTCCCCTTTTGCCCATGCTCGACACCGATGCGGTTTGAGGTGATGACAGGCACCAGATTGGCCCCGGCATGACCCTGCTGAACCCGTTGCCAATGCGGTGCGGAATCGAAAGTGTCGTTGCCCACTTCGGAACCAATGGCAGTGGGGTAGAACAGCAGTTCCGCCCCCATCAAGGCCATTGATCGCGCGCATTCCGGAAACCACTGGTCCCAGCAAATGCCGATGCCTATGCGCCCGAACGCAGTATCCCAAACCTTGAAACCCGTATCTCCGGGTGAAAAATAGAATTTTTCCTGGTAACCAAACCCGTGCGGGATATGCGATTTGCGGTAGACGCCCAGATTGGTCCCGTCCGCATCAATGATGGCAATCGAATTGAACCGGGCGTTGCCCGCGTGTTCATAAAAGGAAACCGGCAATACCACACCGAGTTCTTTTGCGATGCCCTGAAAATGTTCAATCGTCGGATGTCCGGCCACCGGACCGGCGCGCTTGAATGAGTCCGGGTCTTCGTCCTGACAAAAGTAATGCCCTTCAAACAACTCTTGCAAGAGAATGATGTTGGCACCTTGCCCCGCTGCCTGACGGACCATTCTTTCCGCCTGCGTAACGCATTTGGCGCGATCGTCCGTGCAAGCCATCTGAGTTGCAGCGACAGTTACCATGCGCATCGGCAAATCCTTTTCAAGTTTTCGCGGAAGCAATCTGGCCTGATCATGCACCGGATTTCACCCGAGGGGAGGTGTCGCGTGCTTGACGCCAAATTGTCAATCCAATATGAAACAACCTCTCTGAGCGGGTATGGTGAAATGGTATCATAAGACCCTTCCAAGGTTAAGGCGCGGGTTCGATTCCCGCTACCCGCTCCAAGAATTTCGTGCTTTGTTTCCGCCAGTTACAGGTTTGAAATACCGTCGCTGTTTCGGATCAAAGATCGTCCGGTTCATGCGCCCGCTGAATCGTAGCCGCCGAGGAAGCTAGTCAGATTGGCCCCCAGATCGTCGGACAGATACCCGCCCTCCTGAACGATGACCGTCGGAAGATCAAGTCTCGCAATGGTCGTCGCGATACGGGCAAAGCCGCCTGTCGTGACCTTGAAGCCCTGGAACGGATCGTTTTCGTGGGCGTCCAGCCCCAGCGCCAGCACGATTACATCCGTGCCAAAGCTGCGTATTCGTGCCAGGGCGGTTTCCAGAACGTCCAGGTATTGGCTATCCGTCGTGCCGCGTGGCATCGGCAGGTTGAGATTGTAGCCCAACCCCTCGCCTTCGCCGCGTTCATGGGCGTGGCCCCAGAAGAACGGATAAAACCGCATCGGATCGGCGTGGATCGACACGGTCAGAACGTCGCGCCGGGGGTAGAAGATGCCCTGAGTTCCGTTGCCGTGATGTACGTCGATATCCAGAATCGCCGGCCGAAGCCCGGTGCGAAGCAATGCTTCGGCGGCGATGGCCGAATTGTTGAGAAAGCAAAACCCGCCCGCGAGGTCGCCAAAGGCATGGTGGCCGGGGGGGCGGCTAAGCGCATAGGCGGCTTTTTCACCACCAAGGACGGCATCGGCAGCACTGAGCGCGGTCTGCGCCGACCAATAGGCCGACTGCCAGGTGCCTGCGGCGATGGGGCAGGCGGTATCGGTCTGATGAAATCCGGCCTGCCCGACGGCGGACCTTGGATAACTGGCGCTGCGCCTGTCGGGGTGGATGTTGGGGATCACCTCGTCGGATGCACCCTCGATCCGGCACCAGCGGGTGTGGATGGTTTCCAGAAAGGTCAGATATTCCGGCGAATGGATTGCCGCGATTGGTCCCATGCCGTGGTCGGTCGGCGCTTCGATGGTACAGCCCGCCGCCTGCGCCGCCTTGGCCAATACATCTATCCGACGCGGTTGTTCGGGATTGGGCAGGGCCGTGCCGTTGGCCATGAAATTCTTGGGGTCATGCGCCCGTTGACGTTCGTCCAAAAAGGCTTTCACAGGGTTTTCTCCAAATTCATCAAACCGTCACGGTCGAGCGTCATCGTAACTTCACCTGTTGAGGGGATAAAACCAAGCCGCTGGTAGAATGCTTTTGCCCCTGCGTTGGTATGATAGACGGCCAGCCGCATGAACCCCGCCCCCCAGAGTTCTGCTGCATCCCCGTGAACAGCGGCAAGCACGCGGATGCCCAGTTGCTGTCCGCGCCGTTCCGGGTCGATCCACAGGTCGGATACATAAACCCCGGCCATGCCGCGCGTGGTGGAGAACAGCGGCGAATAGACCGCGACGCCGATGAGGACGCCCCCTTGTTCCGCCAGCATGGCGTGAAAGGCCGGGTTGGGGCCGAAACCGGCTGTTTCAATCTGATCGTCGCTGGCGCGGTGGGTGTCGCCCATCCCGTCCGAAAGCCGTCTCAGCGCCACGTTCAACCGGGTGGCATCGCTTTTTTCGGCGCGTCTGAACGTCGGTATCTTCATCGCCTAGAATGCCACCTCTGACCGGCCTTTGAGGGCCAGCATCGCGCGGACGTCATCGGCTGTGGCTACCTCCCGCCCCATCGCCTCGACAATGCCGCGCACCTTTTCTACCTGCTCGGCATTCGACCGGGCAAGTTGGTGGCGCGCAATGTACAGGTTATCCTCCAACCCGACGCGCACATGGCCACCCATGCCTGCCGACAGGGCCGCCATCCCCATCTGCATCCGCCCGGCGGCCAGAACCGAGAAGCTGTAGTCATCGCCAAACAGCCGGTCAGCGGTCTGTTTCAGATGGGTAAGATGTTCGGGTTCCGCCGCGACCCCGCCCAGCACGCCCATGACGAACTGGATGAAAATCGGCCCCGTGACCAGACCCCGGTCAACGAAATGGCGCAGCATGTAAAGATGACCGATGTCGTAGCATTCGAATTCAAACTTCGCGCCCCGGTCGCGCCCCATCAGGGTCAAAACCCCTTCGATGTCGCGCGGCGTGTTCTTGAACACCAGATCGTCGGAATTGCGCAAGAACGGTTCTTCCCAGTCATGTAGCCATTCTGCCCGCTTGCCCAACATGGGGTAGAGCACGAAATTCATCGTGCCCATGTTCAGCGAACACATTTCCGGACGCGCGGCGAGGGGCCCGGCCAGACGCTGTTCGATCGACATTACCGCGCTGCCGCCGGTCGAAAGGTTCACGATCGCGTCGGTTTCGGCACCAATCCTTGGCAAAAACGCCATGAAATCGGCCACGTCGCTCGACGGTTTCCCGGTGGCCGGATCGCGGGCGTGGAGGTGCAGGATGGCTGCCCCGGCTTTGGCCGCCTCGATAGCCTGCGCTGCAATCTGTTCGCCCGTGACGGGCAGATGTGGCGACATCGAGGGTGTGTGAATCGACCCGGTAACGGCGCAGGAGATGATGATTTTCGACATCCCCGCCCCGTCAGATTTTCTGCGCAAGCGCCGGGCCGAGCTTGCTTTCGAATTGCGCAAGAGCAACGGTGAGCTTGTCGATGATTTCCTCGACATGGTCGGCAGTGGCATTCATTGGCGGGCAGACCAGGAAATGATCGCCCTCGGTCCCGTCACGGGTGCGCCGCGAATAGATGATCAGGCCCTGGGCATAGGCAAGTTCGACCAGTTCGGAATGCGCCTGCAATTCCTTTGGCAGCGGCGTCATGGTTTGCCGGTCCGACACCAGTTCAAACGCCAGTAACAGGCCCTTGCCGCGCACATTGCCGATGAAGGAAAACCGTTGCATCAGGTCCGACAGCCGCGATTTCAGCAAGTCCCCGATTGCCGTGGCATTCTCCATCAACCCGTCGGATTCGATGACATCGAGCACGGCAAGACCCGCGGCACAGGCCAGCGGATTGCCCGCATAGGTATGGCCGTGCAGGAACCCGCCCGCATCCAGCACCGGTTCGATGATCCGCTCATGGGCTATCATCGCGCCCAATGGAGCATAGCCCGCACCAAACCCCTTGGATATGGCGATGATATCGGGGGCCACGTCCCAATGTTCGGCCCCGAAAAACCGTCCGGTGCGACCGCCGCCCGACATTACCTCGTCGTGGATCAGGATCACGCCGTGCCGGTCGCATATCTCGCGCACGGCCTGCATGTAACCCGCAGGCGGCACCAGCGCGCCGGTCGATGCCCCCCCGACGGGTTCATGAATGAAGGCCAGAACGGTATCGGCCCCTTCGGCCAGGATTTTTGTCTCGAGCATGGCGGCGTAATGCGCACCTGTGGCAGGGTCATCCATGTCCAGCCCGTCAAGATAGGCGCGCGGTGCCGGTATCTTGGGCATCGCCTGCATCATCGGCAGGAAAGGGTCGGTCAGCGGCGCGTAGCTGGTCAGCGCCAGCGCCCCGAGGGTGGAACCGTGATAGCTGGGGCTGCGCGAGATTACCTTCCAGCGCGAGGTCTGCCCGACCGTCACCGCATATTGCCGTGCCAGCTTGATGGCGCTTTCGACCGCCTCGGACCCGCCCGAGACGAAGAATACCTTTTCCATGCCCTCGGGCGACAGGCCTGCCACCTTTTCGGCCAGGCGTTCACCGGGCTCGGTTTCGAAATGCAACCGATAGCCAAAGGTGGATTTGTCCATCTGCTGGCGCATCGCCGCGATCACCCGAGGATCGGAATGGCCGATATTGCTGACCATGGCACCCGATGATCCATCGAGATAGCGCTTGCCATCGACATCCCAGAGATACACGCCCTCGGCGCGGTCGAGCATGGGGCGGCGGTGGCGTGTCTGGTAGAAAAGATGGCTTTTGGGGTGCATTGCGCTAACCCTCGCAAGGCAGGACCGAACAGTCCTGCGGGTTGAACGCGACCTTGACCTTGGCACCCGCGCCGAACGGGCGGCCGTCGATCATGTTCATGGCCTGCAATTGCAGGTCGCCGACGCGTAGAAAATAGCGGGCGATCTGCCCCTGATAGTCCACGGCCTCGACCGTGCCGGAGGCGCTGACGCCGTCATCCTGGGCTGTCGCGTCCAGCAATCGCAGCTTTTCGGCCCGCACGACCAGGCGCCCGGCGGTGGCCGCACCAAGATTGGCTGCGCGGGTTCGGGGTACTGGAATGGTTCCGAATTGTGGCGTCTCAAGCGCGATGGTCTGACTGTCCGCCCCGGTGACCGTCACGTCAAAGATATTGGATGCACCCAGAAACTTGGCGACGAATTCGTTGGCGGGACTGTTATAGACGTCTTCGGGGGCCCCGACCTGCTGCATCTCGCCCGCGCTCATCACGATGATCTTGTCAGACATGGCCAAGGCCTCGGACTGGTCATGGGTGACAAAGATCGAGGTCACGCCGATGCGGTGCTGAATGGCCTTGAGTTCCACCCGCATTTCTTCGCGCAGGTTCGCATCCAGCGCCGAAAGCGGCTCATCAAGCAAGAGCACGTCGGGTTCGATGACAATGGCGCGCGCCAGGGCGATGCGCTGTTGCTGGCCGCCCGACAGTTGGGTGGGATAGCGATCCTCGACCCCCGGCAGGCGCACGATGTCCAACGCAGTTTTGACCTTGGTGGCGATGTCGGATTTCGACACGCCGCGATATTTGAGACCAAAGGCGATGTTCTGGCCGATAGTGCGGTGCGGAAACAGGGCATAGTTCTGAAACACCAGCCCCAGATTGCGCTTGTGGATCGGCACATCATTGACCCGCGTGCCGCCGACAAGGATGTCACCGCCCGTCGGCACCTCCAACCCCGCCACCATGCGCAGGATCGTGGTCTTGCCACAGCCGGACGGGCCGAGAAGGGTGGTGAACGAGCCTTCGTCAAAGGTCACGTTCACATCCTTGACGGCCGTGACCAGCCCAAAGGACTTCCTGACATTCTTAAGCTCTACGCCCGCCATTCACCGGCCCCGCACTGGAGTTCTGAAATTGCCGGCGGGCCGCGAGGCGCGGCCCGCCGTTTTGATCTATTGTGGCTTAGCCGCCCTTCACGACACGGTTCCACGCCTTGGTGTATTCCTTTTCCATCGGGTTCCAGGTGTTCGGATCGCGGAACACCAGATTCTGGAGCGTGCCGGTCGGATCATAGGCGGGCAGAGCCTTGATCATGTCGGTCATCGGGACCTTGTTGGGGTCGAGTGATGACGGGTATTTCTGCCCTTCGGCAACGGCGATGGATGTTG
>JBATDH010000350.1:0-2553 GCA_049663365.1 Albidovulum sp.
TGACAATCCTGGCCAATACCGAGATGACCAAAGGCATGAAGCTGGAGGACTATAACAGCGAAGATATCACTTTTGCCGCCCGTCGTGGGGCCACACCGGCCACAGTGATCGCTGAAATGTTCCCCAAGGCCAAACTCTTGCTGTTTGATGAGGATGGTGCCGCAACACAAGAAGTCCTGAACGGCAATGCCCACGCCACGATGGCTTCGGAACCGGGGCCGTCAAATGATGCACGTCTCAACCCCGAAACCCTGAGTGTTCCGTTTGATCAGGCGTTCGCAGCCGGTGGTGAAGGCTTTGCCATGCGCAAGGGCGACCCCGACGCGCTGGCATTTTTCAATAGCTGGATCATCTGGCGGACGAACACGGGCTGGCTGAAGCACCGTCATGACTACTGGTTCCGCGGAAACGAATGGGAATCGATGGTCGAACAGTAATACCTGCTCATCCCATAATTGCGGGCCAGACAACTGGCCCGCAATTTTTCGCCAAACGCGTTTCGATTTACCAACAGTTGCAAAGCAAACTGGAACAGCAACGGGGCAAGGACCTGTGCCAAAATTTTTCAAAAAACTTCGTGTTTGGGATTACCTGGTTCTGGCCGTTGTCCTGACCTTCTTTGGCTATATCTGGCACCAGATTGACGGCACACTCAACTACAAATGGCGTTGGGATAAAATACCGAATTATATCGTTGGTTTTCATACAGACCGTGAGGAATGGTTCGCCAACCTCCTGCTTCAGGGATTGTTCACCACCATCCGCGTTTCAATCTACTCTTCCATTCTGGCTGTCATTCTTGGCACCACATTGGGCATCGCCCGCTGCGCATCAAACCTGACCATCCGGATGCTTGCCCGTACCTATCTTGAGTTTTTGCGCAACATTCCACCGGTGGTTGTGGTTTTCATCTTCTTCTTCTTTCTGTCACAACAACTGATTCAGGCGCTGAACATTGAATCCTGGGCGCGTACCATTGCGCGTTCCGAAAACAACGGTTTTTATGGGTTCCTGTTTGGCGACATGCGTCGTTTTCCATCGCTGGTGTCTGGTGTGATCGTGCTTGCCCTCTTCGAAAGTGCATTTGTAGGCGAGATCGTGCGAGCAGGAATTCAATCGATTGAGCGAGGGCAGCGCGAGGCGGCCCGGTCGATCGGGATGAGCCAACTACAGGAACTTCGCTACATCGTTATGCCTCAGGCGATCCGCAAAGTACTGCCACCGCTGGCCAACCAATTTATCACCCTCATCAAAGACAGTTCGATCATTTCGTTGATTTCCGTTCAGGAGCTCACATTCAAAACGGTCGAATTGGTTGCCTCTACCCACATGATATTCGAAGCGTGGATCACCACTGCCTCGTTCTATTTCGTGCTGTGTTTTGGATTGTCGATGTTGTTCAGAAAACTGGAAAACAGCTAAAACGGTTTGTCTTCAATCTGAATCAGATTGATGGCAAACCAAGACAGGCGAGTGTTGGGAATAGTTGCGTTCAGGTGAATAGCTGAATCCTGTCAAACGCAACAGGCTCTAACTGGCGGCGTCGAACTCGGGCAGCCCGATACGGCGGTCGGGTGTGCGAAAAATACGCGCGGCGCAATCGAATTTGTCCAGAACTTCTTGCCCGCCGACAATGCGGGCAGCATGAAAGACGCCATCTTGCCAGACCGGCACACCGTCAATCAGAATTGTTGAATCCACCACATTCCACGAAATCTCGCCCGGCGCGTAGGCACCACAGGTGTGGAAATGCAGGATGCGGGGATTACCAAAGCTGGATCCGCCCCAACGTTCGTAATTTTCGCGCGCGGGGCGCGTATACCCGCAACCGGGATGAATGCCAGCATGCCAGGAATGCACGAAATTGCGATCAATTCCGAATTTTGACGATACCCGATCGTAATGGGCGTTGGCCGCAGCAACATCGGCTTTGGTGCCTTCGAATCCGACAAGGCGACCGTTTTCCAGCAAGGCCAGCACGGTCTGATCGAATTCCAATGTGTAGTCGTCGTAGTAAAGCGACCCGGTTCCCGTCAGGAACCCGCATAGAGCGACTTTGCCACTGAACGAAAAGGCCGGGACCGGCGTGCCAACCGACATCGGGAACCGAAGGATCGTCGTATCACCATCTGCGTTCAGGTTCATCTCGGGCTTGCCTCGGAAATCCGTGCCCTTCGGACATGTCACATGCACATCTTGTGCGCAGGCCATGGTTTCTGCGACGCGCTTCTTCAGCGTTGTCATGGCGGTATGATGGGTGGTTCCGAAGCTCGACCCAAACATCTCGGCACTCAGGGCAAAGCTGACAACAATGCGTTTTCCCGGCGGCATGTCGGAAAATCTCAACTGATCACCCAGACGGGCCAAAAACAAGATGATGTCAGCACGTTCAAATTCTGCCCGCAACTCGGCGCCAAGATGCGGATCAACCGGAGAATACCCAACGTCAAATGTTTTGACATTCAGGCTAAGAACCTTCGCTGCCGCCGCTACGCAAGACAATGCGTCAGCCTCGTAATACCCGTATTCCGGCGACTCATAGGCAATCAAAAG